>CAWUOG010000289.1:0-4207 GCA_963923875.1 uncultured Alphaproteobacteria bacterium | reverse complement strand
AAGATCTTCATTTCGGCCGGCGAGCACGACCTCACCGAGAACATCCTCCATCTGGTGCTGGCGCGCCTTCCGGATGCGCCGGGCGGCACCAAAGGCATCTCGCTGTTCCTCGTGCCGAAGTTCATCCCGAAGGCGGATGGCAGCGTGGGCGAGCGCAACGGCATCCGCTGCGGCGCGGTCGAGCACAAGATGGGCATCAAGGCCAACGCGACCTGTGTCATGAACATGGACAAGGCGCGCGGCTGGCTGGTCGGCGAGACGAACAAGGGCATGAACGCCATGTTCGTGATGATGAATGCAGCCCGCCTCGGCGTCGGCATGCAGGGCCTCGGCATCGCCGAATGCTCCTATCAGAGCGCGGTCGCCTATGCGCGCGATCGTCTTCAGATGCGCGCGCTGACCGGTCCGAAGAACGCCAACGGCCCGGCCGATCCTATCATCGTGCATCCCGACGTGCGTCGCATGCTGTTGACTCAGAAGTCGTTCACCGAGGCGGCGCGAGCGCTCGCGCTGTGGGTCGGCATGCTGATCGACGAGGCACATCGTCATCCCGACGCCGACAAGCGCGAGGCGGCGGACGACCTGATCCAGATGCTGACGCCGATCATCAAGGCCTACTTCACCGACATGGGCAGCGAGTGCGCCAACCTCGCGGTGCAGACCTATGGCGGTCACGGCTTCATCCGCGAGAACGGCGTCGAGCAGCTTGTGCGCGACGCGCGCATCACGCAGCTCTACGAGGGCACCAACGGCATCCAGGCGCTCGACCTGGTCGGCCGCAAGCTGCCGATGAAGGGCGGCCGCGCCGCGCAGCGCCTGCTGGGGCTGATGAGCGCGTTCATCGCCGAGAACAAGGCGAACGAGAAGATGAAGGAATTCGTCGAGCCGCTCGAGAAGGCGCTGGGCCGCGTGCAGGACGCCGCGCTTTTCCTGATGCAGAACGCAATGAAGAACCCGGACGAGGCCGGCGCTGCCGCGACCGATCTGCTCCGGCTGATGGCGCTCACCGCCATGACCTACATGTGGAACCGCATCGCCATTGCCGCCCACAAGGGCCTGGCCGCTGGCAACGACAACGCGTTTTACGAAGCGAAGCTCGCGACGGCGCGCTTCTACATCGCCCGCGTCCTGCCGCAGAGCACCGCGCTCAACCACCAGATCAAGGCGGGTGCAGCGACCCTCATGGCGATCCCGGCGGAGGCGTTCTGACCGACACCGGGCTTTCGGCGCGGCATCTGCTTGCGCTGCAGGCCTTCGATCTCGCCGCACGTCTTGGTTCGTTCAAGGCGGCGGGTGAGGCGCTGCACATCACGGCTTCGGCGGTCAGTCATCGCATCTCGGGGCTGGAAAAGGCGCTGGGCGAAAGGCTCTTCGAGCGGAAGCCGCGCGGCGTCGAATTGGCGCCGGCCGGCCGGCTGCTCGCGGCGACCACCGGCCGTGCCTTCGCCGATCTCTCGCGGGCGATCGCGCGGCAGGGCGGCGGCAGCCAGCGGCTGCGCGTTTCCGCCGTGCCGATCTTCGCGACGCACTGGTTGCTGCCGCGGCTTGGCCAGTTCCTCGCGGCCCATCCGCGCATCGAACTGCAGGTCGAGGCGAGCCCGCGCATGGCCGACATGGAGACCGGATTGGTCGACGTGGCGATCCGCTACGGCGATGGAAAATGGCCCGACGTCGCGGCCGAGAAGATGATGGAACTCAGGACCGTGCCGGTAGCCTCGCCGGCTCTGGTCAGGCGGCTGAAGCTCCGGACGCCTTCCGACATTCCGCGGGCGCCTCTCGTCCGTGTCGCGCCCTACGGCACTTCCTGGACCGAATGGGCTGCCAATGTCGGCCTCGATCCCGAATCGTTCGAGCGCGACAAGGGACTGCAGGTCGACGGCATGGGCTCGGCCGTACGTGCTGCCGCGCATGGGCTTGGCGTGGCGTTGGTGTTCGATCCGCTGATCGACGGCGAGATCAGGTCGGGAGGCCTGGTGCGGGTCGGACCGGCCGTGCCGTCGCGCGGCCAGATCTGGTTCGCCTGTCGTCCGCGCGAGCGGAGCCTGCCGGCGATCCGTGCGCTGCGCCGCTGGCTCGGCCAGGAACTCAGGGCGAGCTAAGGCGGCTTGAGCCGCATTCATCCCTGACCTCGCGCGATGCGTTTGTCGCGCAGGCGCGCGACGCGCCACATCGCGCGATGGACCTCGTTCTTCCCGCACGCGACGGTGTCGATCTGGCGGCCACGCTGTTCAAGCCGGGCTGGCCCAACGGCGCCGCCATCCTGATCAATGGCGGCACCGGCATTCCCCGCCAGTTCTACGGCGCCTTCGCCCAGCATCTGGCGATGCGCGGCTTCACCGTTCTCACCTACGATTATCGCGGCATCGGCGGTTCGCAGAAGCCGGCCGATGCGACCATCGATCGGTGGGGCGAGATCGACCAGCCGTCGATGCTCGACCATCTCGCCCGCCTTGCACCGAACTCGACGCTCGCGATCGTCGGCCATTCCTTCGGTGGGCAGGTGCTTGGGCTCGCCGACAACATCGCGAACGTCCGGGCGGCCGTGCTGATCGCGACACAGAGCGGGCACTGGCGGCATTGGCCGGCCGGCAGACGCCGGCTTCGCATGCTGGCGCTGTGGTGGCTGCTGATCCCGGGACTGACGGCGCTGACCGGTCGCTTCCCCGGCGCATGGGTGGGCACTGCGAACCTCCCGACAGGCATCGCGCGCAGCTGGGCGCGCTGGGGCCGCTCGCCGCATTATGTTTGCGACGCGCACGGCCGGGCCAAGCGGCCGTTCAACGGCGACGTGATGTTGCCGCTGCGCTGGATGAGTTTCAGCGACGACCCGGTGGCGCCGTTCAGCGCGGTCGAGGCGATGCAGAACTACTACGCCTCGGCATCGATCGAGCGGCTGCATTTGTCGCCGTCCGATGTCGGCACGAAGGCGGTCGGCCATTTTGGCTTCTTCCGCAAGTCGATGCCGCGCCGGCCGTGGGACGAAATTGCCGACTGGCTGGACCGACAGCTGCTGGTCCAGAGTGGACGTCGCCCTGAACCGAAGGAAACGTCCTCATGTCCGCACCTCACCTCCTCGCCGAGACCAAAGACGGCATCGGCTGGCTGACGCTCAACCGGCCGGAGTCCCTGAACGCGCTTTCCATGGAGATGCGCGACCTGCTGGTCGAGCATACGGCGAAATTCGAGAAGGATCCGACGGTGCGCTGCGTGGTGATTCGCGGCGCCGGCGATCACTTCCAGGCCGGCGGCGACATCAAGGGCTTCCACAAGTCGCTGACGACCGAGAAGGAGGCGCATCTCGCGGGCTTCGAGATGCGTGTCGTGAAGGCGCACCAGGCGATCTACCAGATCCGGCGCATGAACAAGCCGGTGATCGCGTCGGTCCAGGGCGCCGCCGCGGGCTTCGGCCTGTCGCTCATCCTGAACTGCGATCTGGCGATCGCGGCGGACGATTCCTACTTCACGCTCGCCTATCGCCACATCGGCCTGTCCGCCGACGGCGGCGCGACCTATTTCCTGCCGCGCGTGGTCGGCGAGCGCAAGGCGCTGGAAATTGCGCTGCTCGGCGAGCGCTTTACCGCGCAGGAGGCCAAGGAGCAGAACATCCTCAACTGGGTGGTACCCAAGGCCCAGCTCGCGGCGGAGACCGAGAAGCTCGCGCGCAAGCTGGCGGACGGTCCGACCTTCGCCCTCGGCGTTGCCAAGAGGCTGATTCGCACCTCGTTCGACAATTCGTGGGACGAGCACTCGCATCGCGAGGCCGAAGGACTTGCGGCGTGCGCCGCGACGGACGACCATTTCGAGGGACTGAATGCCTTCCTCGAGAAGCGGAAGGCGGTGTTCAAGGGAAGGTGAGCATGTCTGCCGACAGACCGGAGACCTCTTCGCCCGCCTGCCTCATGCACGAGGCCGACGATTCGTACATGGGTTACGCCACACGCGACGAACTCGCGGCGTTCCTGAACGAACTGCTCGAGGCCGAGCGCGCCGGCACCGGCGTGGCGCTGCGCAGCGCCGACGCGGCCTCGGGCACGCCGTTCGTCGGTCTGCTGCGCGACATTCACAAGGACGAGGCACGCTGGTGCGCCATGCTGCTGCGCCAGCTCAAGGCCCTTGGTGTGCCGGCTTCGACCAGGATCGGCGCCTTCCAGGAGAAATGCCTGGCGATCGATCCGCTGCCGGAGCGCATCGCCTTCCTCAATCGCGG
>CAWUOG010000288.1:0-4213 GCA_963923875.1 uncultured Alphaproteobacteria bacterium | reverse complement strand
GTTATGGCGGCTACAAGGCGCCGCAATGCGGCAAGCCTCCCCTGCTGCCCTGCTATTGAGGACACCATGAAGCGCCTCGCCATTCTTTTCGCCGCCTGCCTCGTCGCCCTGACGGGTGCCACGCAGGCCCAATCGCCGCCGCGTACCATCGGCCAGCCCCAGCGGCCGGTCCTGCTGCCGTCGTTCATCGTCATGAACGCGCAGGGCGCCCAGCTCGCGAACCAGAAGCTCGTGCTGACCGGTGTCTCGCCCAACGCCATCGTGTTCGCCGACCGGCCAGTGCGCTCCGCAGGCCATGCGATGCTGTCCCACCTGCTCGAGGAATGGTCGTCGAGCGCGCCCGACAGCTTCGCCAAGGATCCGCCCAATGCCACCGTCTCGGCGATGATCAAGGCCAAGAATACGGTCGCCGACGCCGTCGTGGTGCTGCGCTCGCCCAAGCTCGAGGGCGACACGCTGACCTTCGACGTTCACGTGCTGGAAGGATCGCTGGCCGGCGCCGACGGTCCGGCAACGGTGTTCCTCGACGTGATCGACCTGCCGGTGGCCCACCGCACCTCGCGACGTACCGCGTGGTATTCGGGCGCGAACTGAAGGTCGTTTAGATCGTCGGGCCTGACGGCGCCCCGAAGCGCGCCTTGAGGCGCGCCAGGATCAAGTCGCGGGTGCGCCGGTAGGAATCGAGCCGCATCTCGCGCGAGCCCTCGACCGCACTGGGATCGGGAACCGGCCAGTATTCGACTTCGGTCGCGGTGTTGCGCGTCAGTTCCAGGGCATGGTGATGGGCCTCCGGCGAGAGCGTGACGATCACGTCGAAGGATTCGGGATCGACGTCCTCGAACGACTTGGCATGGTGGCGGCTTACGTCGAGGCCGATCTCGTCCAGCACCGAGGCCGCGAAGCCATCGACCTCCGAGGCGCGCACGCCCACCGAATCGATGAACACCGACTGGCCGTAGAGGCGCTTGGCCATCGCCTCGGCCATCGGCGAGCGTACCGAGTTCTGGCTGCAGGCAAACAGCAGGCTGGACGGCAAACCGCTCATGCCGTGACGTACTTCATGATGTGATGTGAAGGGCGCAGATCAGGGTGAAGAGCCGTCGCGCGGTGTCGAGATCGAGCTCGATCTTGCCTTCCAGCCGCTCACGCAGGAGCTCCGAGCCCTCGTTGTGCAGGCCGCGGCGGCCCATGTCGAGCGCCTCGATCTGCGAGGGGCCGAGCTTCTTGATCGCGGCATAGTAGCTCTCGCAGATCAGGAAGTAGTCCTTCACGACCTTTCGGAACGGCGTCAGCGACAGCACGATGTCGCGCAGCTTGCGGTCGTCGGCGGCATGCACGCTGAATACCAGGCGCTGCTCGAAGATGCCGATGTGCAGCTTGTAGGGGCCGGGCTCGCCGCCCACCAGCTGGAAGTCATTCGTCTCGAGGAGGTCGAACAGGGCGACTGCGCGCTCGTGCTCGACCTGTGGGGTCCGTCGCGCGACCGACTGCTCGTCGAGCGCGACATCGACGATGCGCCGCGCCTTGTCGGGCTGGGGCCGGGACTCCGACTCGGCAGTCATCGGGCCGGCCCTCAGCCCCGGCGGTTGAAGCGCACCGACACCGAGCGGCCGTGCGCCTGCAGACCTTCGGCCTCGGCCAGCGCCAGCGCCGCCGGGCCGAGGGCGGCCAGCGACTCGGGCGTACAGGAAACGATCGAGGTGCGCTTGAGGAAATCGCCGACGCCCAGCCCGCCCGAGAAGCGGGCCGCGCGCGAGGTCGGCAGGACGTGGTTGGTTCCGGCCACGTAGTCGCCGATCGCCTCGGGCGTATGACGGCCGATGAAGATCGCGCCGGCATGGGCGATCCGGTCGGCCAGCGCCTGTGCGGGCAGAGCCTCCATCGCCAGCTCGACATGTTCGGCGGCGATGCGATCGACGATCGGCGCGCAGTCGGCCAGCGACGGCACCACAATCACCGCGCCATTGTCGCGCCAGCTCGCGCCCGCGATCGCCGCGCGCGGCAGGGTCTCAAGCTCCGCCTCGACGGCCTGCTCGACCGCGTCGGCGAAGGCCCGGTCGTCGGTCACCAGCACCGATTGCGAGGAGGCATCGTGCTCGGCCTGCGACAGCAGGTCGGCCGCGATCCAGGCCGGGTCGTTTCTGTTGTCGGCGACCACGAGGATTTCCGACGGACCCGCGATCAGATCGATGCCGACCTGGCCGAACACGCGGCGCTTGGCGGCAGCGACGTAGGCGTTTCCCGGCCCGGTGATCTTGTCGACCGGCCTGATCGATTGCGTGCCGTAGGCGAGTGCCGCCACTGCCTGGGCGCCGCCGATGCGCCAGACCTCGTCGGCGCCGGCGATGTTCGCTGCCAGCATGACCAGCGGATTGAGCACACCGTCCGGCGTCGGCACCACCATGGCGATGCGCTTCACGCCGGCAACCTTGGCCGGCACGATGTTCATCAGCACCGACGAGGGATAGGCCGCCGTACCGCCCGGCACGTACACGCCCGCCGAGTCGACCGGCCGGTAGCGGGCGCCGAGCCGGGTTCCCGTCGAATCGGTGAACTCGACATCCTTGGGCAGCAGCGCGCGATGGAACGCCTCGATGCGCTTGGCAGCAAATACCAATGCCTCGCGCTGGGGAGCCGGTACCTTGGCCGCTGCCTTCTCGCGTTCGGCCTGAGAGACGCGAAGTCCCGCGGGCGTGAGCTTCAGACGGTCGAACTTCTCGGTGTAGTCGATCAGCGCGGCGTCGCCGCGTGTGCGCACGTCGGCGACAATGTCGGCCGCGATGCGGTCGACATTCTCGTCGGTGTCCCGGTTGCGCGCGAGGAAGGAGGAGAAGTCCCTTTCGAATCCCGCCGCCGAAGCGTCGAGTCTAAGCGGCACTCACGGCTCCCTTGGCGGCTCGGGCATCCGACCCGGACGAGACCTCGCGGAAGCGGTCGACCCAGTGGCCGATCCGCTCGGCCTGCGTCTTGAGTGCGGCGCGATTGACGATGAAGCGCGAGGTGATGTCGGCGATATGCTCGACCTCGACCAGGCCGTTGTCGCGCAGGGTCCGGCCACTGTCGACCAGGTCGACGATGCGGTGGCTGAGCCCGAGCGATGGCGCCAGTTCCATGGCGCCAGACAGCTTCACGCACTCGGCCTGCACGCCGCGCGCAGCGAAGTGCCGGCGGGTCACTTCCGGATACTTGGTGGCGATGCGCACGTGGCTCCAGCGGCGCGGGTCGTCATCGCCGGCCATCTCGACCGGTTCGGCAACGGCCAGCCGGCACTTGCCGATGCCGAGGTCGATCGGCGCGTAGATCTCGGGATAGTCGAACTCCATCAGCACGTCGTAGCCCGCGATGCCGAGATGAGCGGCGCCGAACGCCACGAAGGTCGCGACGTCGAAGGAGCGCACGCGGATGATGTCGAGGTCGGCGTGATTGGTCGTGAAGCGCAGCAGCCGCGAATCGGGATCGGCGAAGGCGGGTTCGGGCACGATCCCCGCATGCGCCAGGAGCGGCGCTGCCTCCTTGAGGATGCGGCCCTTGGGCAGCGCCAGAATCAGCTTCTCGTTAGCTTCGCCACTGACAACAGTCGACACGACAGGACTCCAATACGAATGCCCGCCTACCGGGGGCTATTCGACCGGATGGGCGGGCTTCCAGGGGGTGGGCCAAGGCTCGCCCACATCCCCCAAATGGCACGCAAGACCGCCGATTTCCAGCCGTATGGCGCGGTCGGCGGCGAAGCGCAGGACGACTGAATGGTCATTTTCCGCCGAGATCGACAGCAATTCGAGGATCCGATCCGGGGTATCGAGCGGGATGTTGTGGTGATGGACCGCATTCACCCCGTTGAAAACCAAGGCGGAATGGGTGCGCCAGTAGCGGGCCTCGATGACCGGATCGGCCTCCCAGCAGAACCGGTTGAGCAGGAGAACAAAACGCTTCTCGCCGGCGAAATAGGCGCAGTCGCGCACCGCCACCAGCGAGTCCTGCACGGCCGCGGAAACGACGCCGAGGTCCTCGGCGTCCAGCGCTGTCAGTTGCAGCTTTTCCATCCCGGCGATGGATACCGTCAGCCGGCCCGCCCGATCAATAGCCCCATCGACTCGATGGCTCAGGCGATCTTCACCGGAATGCGCAGATAAACGGTGCCATTGGGGGCGGCCGGCGGCAGGTTGCCTGCCCGGATGTTGACCTGGACCGACGGCAGCAAAAGCACCGGCGC
>CAWUOG010000287.1:0-4220 GCA_963923875.1 uncultured Alphaproteobacteria bacterium | reverse complement strand
CGACAGCGGCGGCACCGCACCGAGGCACCGCGCCTCGGCATGCTTGCAGCGCGCGGCAAAACTGCAGGCCGTCGGGACTTCCGAAAGATCGGGCGGCGCGCCAGGGATCGCTTCCAGGCGCTGGCCCCGCATGCCGCCATGCACCGTCGAGGCAAGCAGACCGCGTGTGTAGGGATGCCGGGGAGCGTCGACCATCTGCTCGACGCCGCCCAGTTCGACCAGCTTCCCGGCGTACATCACGCCGATCCGATCGGAAACCTCGACTGCCACGCCGATGTCATGCGTGACGAAGATCACGCCGAGATCGAGGTCGCGCTGAAGTTCCCGGATCAGCAGCAGGACCTGGATCTGGACGGTCGCGTCGAGGGCGGTGGTCGGCTCGTCGGCCAGCAGCAGGCTGGGATCGCACGATAGCGCCAGCGCGATCATGGCGCGCTGGCGCATACCGCCCGACATCTCGTGCGGATAGGCCTTGAGCCGCTGCGCCGGTGACGGAATCCGCACCATCTCGAGCAGGTCCTTGGCGCGCTTCCAGGCCTCGCTGTCGCTCTTGCCGGTATGGCGCCTGACCGTCTCGGAGATCTGCTGCCCGATGGTGAACACCGGATCGAAGGCCGTGGCAGGCTCCTGGAAGATCATGGCGACCCGCCGGCCACGCAGATCGGCAAGCTGCGCGCCCTTCATGCCGAGCACCTCGTCGCCCTCCAGCTTGATGCTTCCCGACCAGCGCGTGCGGTGCTCGGGATGGAGCTTGAGGATCGAGCGCAGGGTAACGCTTTTGCCCGAGCCCGATTCGCCCAGGATGCCCAGCGTCTCGCCGCGCCGGACGTCGAAGCTGACGCCATTGACCGCATGCACCGTGCGGTCCGGCGTCACGAAGGTGACGTCGAGATCGCGGACTTCCAGCAAATTGCTCATGCACGGCCTGCCTTGGAATGGCCCGATCCGGATACGTTCATGTGGCAGGCGACGGACTGCGCCCCCGCGTCGGCCAGCACCGGCTCCATCTTTCCGCAGATATCCTCGGCGAAGGGGCAACGCGTTCGGAAGCGGCAACCCGATGGCGGGTCGATCGGATTCGGCGGATCGCCCTGGATCGGCGCTTCCCGGGTGCGCCTGCGCGGATCCATGCTGGGTCGGGCCGACAGCAGCGCCCTCGTATAGGGATGCTGCGGGTTGCCGTAGATCGCCTCGACCGGCCCGATCTCGACGATCTTGCCGAGATACATCACCAATACCCGGTCGCTCAGATACTGGACGACGTTGAGGTCGTGGCTGATGAACACGTAGGTCAGGCCGAGTTCCTGCTTGAGGTCGACCAGCATGTTCAGGACCTGCGCCTCGACCGACTTGTCGAGCGCCGATACCGCTTCGTCGAGAATCACCAGCCGCGGCCTGAGGGCCAGAGCCCGGGCAATGTTCACCCGCTGACGCTGGCCGCCCGACAGTTCGTGCGGATAGCGGTCGGCGAAAGTGTCCGGATCGAGCCCGACCTTGGCCAGCAGGTCTCGCGAGCGCGCCTTAGCCTCCGCGGCGGGCAGGCCGTGGGCGCGCGGTGCGAAGGAAAGGGTCTCGACGATGGTGAGGCGCGGGTTGAGCGATGCGTAGGAATCCTGGAACACCATCTGCACCTGGCGGCGCAGTTCGTTGACCGAGATGCCATGCGGCTCGTCGACGGGATCGCCATCGAGCACCATGGTGCCGGCATCGGGCTGGATCAGCCGGATCAGCAGCCGTGCGACCGTCGACTTGCCGCAACCCGACTCGCCCACCACGCCCAGCGTCTCGCCTTTGGCAACCGACAGCGACAGATCGTCGACCGCGCGCACGACCTTGGTGGTGCGGCCAAGCAGTCCGCCCATGATCGGGAAATGCTTGCGCAGGTTCTTGGCCAGCAGCAGCGGCTGCGCGGGGCCGCCACGATCGGAATTGACGTCCCCGGGGATCAGCGCGTCCATCAGGCCTTCACGTCCATGGCCGCGCGCAGGCCATCGCTCATCAGGTTGAAGCAGATCGAGGTGATGAAGATCATCACGCCGGGCAGCGCCGCGAGCACCGGATTGACGTAGATCGCCTGACGCAGGGTGTTGAGCATCAGGCCCCATTCCGGCTCCGGCGGTTTGACGCCGAGGCCGAGGAACGACAGGCCGGCAGCCAGAATGATCGCGACGCTGATCAGCGACGTCGCATAGACCAGGATCGGCCCCAGCACGTTGCCCAGCACATGCACGCGCACGATGGTCAGGGTGCGCGCGCCCGACGCGCGGGCGGCATCGACGAAGTCGAAGCCGCGGACCTGCGTGGTCACGCTCTCCGACACGCGGCAGATCGGCGGAATGAACACCAGGGTCAGCGCCAGCAGCGTGTTCTCCGCGCCTGCGCCCATGGCGCCCGACAGCGAGATCGCCAGCAGCACCGACGGGAAGGCGTAGAACACGTCCATCACGCGCATGATCAGCATGTTCACCCGGCCGCCCAGGAACCCCGCGGCAATGCCCAGGAAGCCGCCGATCAGTAGTGCGCAGGCGACCGGGGTCACCCCCATGAACAGCGACAGCCGCCCGCCATAGATCAGACGCGAGAACATGTCCCGTCCGAGCTCGTCGGTACCCAGCAGGTGGTTGGGCGAGCCCACCGGCTGCAGCCGCCGGATCATCGAGGTCTTGTACGGATCGGCCAGGCCGAGCCACGGCGCGGCAAGGGCTGCCAGCACGATCAACACCAGGATACCGAGGCAGGCGAGCGTGACGGGATCGCGCCGCAGCCGACGGCCAACCGTCACCCAGTAGCCCCGCGAGGCGGCGACCGGCGCGGCGCGCACCGGGGTGCCGGCCGTCATGTCGATCGAAGGACTCTGGATCGTCATCGCGTCAGCCCCTCTTGATGCGCGGATCCACCATGGTCTGGATCACGTCGACGGTGAGGTTGAGCATCATGAAGAAGAAGGCCAGCACCAGAGTCGTACCCTGAAGGATTGGCAGATCTCGGCGGAAAATCGCGCTGTTCAGCAGGAAGCCGGTGCCGGGCCAGGCAAATACCGTCTCGATCAGGATCGAGCCGCCGATCAGATTGCCGGCCTGCAGACCCATCACGGCAAGGCAGGTCGGCGCGGCATTCTTGAGCACATGCAGAAGCACGCGCCGGTCGTCCATGCCCTTGGCCTGGAGCGCCGTCACGAACTCCATGCTGAGAATTTCCTTGATCGTCGAGCGCACCGTTCGAGTCATCACGCCAAGCGGGATCACCGACAGCGCGATGGTCGGCAGGATCATGTGCCGGATATGCGGCCAGTCGAGCCTCCAGCCGGTGGAGTTCTCGGGCCCGATTCCCATCGGCGGCAAGGCGCCCAGTTCGACCGCGAAGATGATCACCAGCACGATCGCCAGCCAGAAGTGCGGAACGCTGACGCCGACCAGCGAGATCGACGTCACCAGCCGGTCGACGAGGCGCGAGCGCGCGTAGGCCGCCGCGGTCCCCAGGAAGATGGCAAGGGAGAAGGCGAACAGGCAGGCGGCGATCGCCAGGATGATGGTGTTGCCGAACGCCGAGGCAACCTCGGTCGCGACCGGCCGGCCGGTGCCGATCGAGGTGCCGAAGTCGCCGGTCAGGGTCACCGCGAGCCAGCGGCCGTACTGCACCGGCAGCGGCTTGTCGAACCCGTAGTACTCCTTGAGCTTGTCGACGACTTCCTTGGGCGCGTCGGGCGGCACGATCGCGGAGATCGCATCGCCCGGCGCCAGATGGACGAGTGCAAAGACGAGCAGCGAGACCCCGAACGCCACCGGCACGAGGTAGATCAGCCGTCGCAGTGCGTAGAGCAACATCGGCTACTGCATCGTGATCGGCGTGAGGTCCTGGAACCAGCTCTGCGCCTGCACGAAGCCCTTCACCTTCGGACTCAGGGCGCGCGGGTTCAGGTCGTAGGCGATCCAGACCCAGTAGGCCTGGTCGACGATATAGGTGTGCACAGCCGCCAGCGCCTTCGTCTGCGCGGCGCGTTCGAACGAGGTGTGCGCGGTGTTGATCAGCTCGTCGAGCTTCGGGTCCTTCAGAATACCCCAGTTGGCGCCTCGCGGCGGCACGAAGTCGCTGTGATAGAGACGCATGAAGGCCGAGTAGGGATCGACTGTCGCGCGGCTGATGTTGATGCCGTTGGTGCCCGCTTTGGTCGAGGCATCGCCGGTCACCGGCTGGAAGCCGAACGTGACCAGCGCGTTCCA
>CAWUOG010000286.1:0-4221 GCA_963923875.1 uncultured Alphaproteobacteria bacterium | reverse complement strand
GCTCTTGCGGCGCGAACCCGGGATCGAGCTCGAAAACCCAGCGCGCCGCCGCCGCGGCCTCGCCGATCTCCCATTTGGCGAGGTTGCGCACGACCGGCCAGATGTAGGACACGGCGGCGCGCTTGCGGCGCGGCGTCAGCTCGCCTCGCGCCGCAAGCATCGCGACGGCCTTGCGATAGACCGCGATGTTGGTCCAGTCGGCCTGCATGCGTCGGAATCCCGACGTGCCCTGCAGCCGGCCGCGCGCGTGATGGCGATGCACGAACGCCGGTTCACGGAAGACCGCCAGCTTCGGGCTGCGGATCGCGACCTCGAGCATGAACATCCGGTCATCGCGCAGCGCGAACTCCTGGCGGTGCGGGATGTCGGCGACGAAGGCGCGGCGGAACAGGAAGGCGGAATAGTGGGAAAACGGAACCTCGCCGAACTGCTGGGCGACGAAATCGTCGCAATCGACCCAGGGATGCGGGCTGATCCTGCCCTGCTCCCCCTTGTTCTCCGCTTCGTAGAAGTCCTCGTAGCCTGCAAGGACGAGATCGGCGCCGGACGTCCGCGCCAGCTCGAGCTGGCCCGCGTTGACTCCAGGCTTCAGCCAGTCGTCCGAGTCGAGGAAGCGCACATACTCGCCCTGCGCGCGCGCCATGGCGGCGACCACGGCCCAGCACTTGCCCCAGTTCTCGCTGCGCAGCGCCACGACGTCCGGCCGGCCCTGCAGCCATTCCCAGGTACCATCGGTACTTCCGTCGTCGACCACGATGACCTCGACCTTGCCCCCCGCCGCGAAGCAGGAATCGACGGCGGCCGGAAGCGACCACAATCGATTGTAGGTCGGAATGACGATCGAAAGGTCGATCATGCGGCCGGTTCGGCGGCGGAAACCGCCGAACTCATCAGCGTGTCCGCCGGCGCGACGACTTCGGGTTGCCCGCCGCTATCGCCGCGCGACTGTCGAGAAAGTGGACGACCCGCGGGAACAGGAACTTGTTCATCAGCAGGGTGACCAGGAAGAACAGCATCATGCCGCCAAGGACCTTCGGCAGGGACACCTCCACGCCGTCGCGCGCCATACTGAATATGAATCCCATGACGATGCCGTCGATCATGATCTGCGGCAGCTTGAATCCGAGCATGATCTTGATCACGTAAGCCAGAAGGAGCCCCAGCACGAACAGCCCCAACAGCATTCCCGGGAATTTCATGTCGGCGAAGTTCTCCGCCATATAGCCGACGCTGATCGACGTACCCATCCTGATGGTCTCGAGCGAATAGGCGCGGGCGAGGCGCATGTAGACGTCGGTGTCGGACAGCGCCGGCTTGTTCGGAAACAGGATGCGCGGCTGGGTTACGTGCTCGATCGCCTCGGTCCATTGACGCATCGGCTGCGGTTCGGGTGACGCCTCCTGCACACTGATCACCGAGCCGAAGATGTCGACATAGGCCAGCCGCGACAGCAGGGCGTAGAACGTCTCCGACAGGTTGATCTCCTGCGGCGCCAGCGCCTTGCGGCCGAGATAGCTCATGCGCTCGCTGAGCGGAACCTTGATCTCCTGGCTTTCGTCGGACTGGGCCGCGTAGACCCGGTACTCGGACTTCACGGACGTCCAGAACAGCGCAAGCGTGATCAGGACCGTGGCGCCGAGCACCGCCCCGACCGTCGTCGATCCCTTCCATTTGACGCGCGCGGCAATGGCTGCAATTCCGAGAAAAATGAAGACTGCGCGGAAATCGGACAGGAAGCCCGTAAACCCGATGGCGATCTCGAACAGCACGACGAGGAACACCCACTTGATGCCGCGTCCTGTCGAGATGCAGTAGATGAACAGCATCATCAGGCCGACGACCTTCAATCGAGCGACCGCGTCGAGCACCTGCGCCAGGCCCGGCGATGCCCTGATCAGGAATGCGCTGGCCATCGACGCCACGAACGACGCGGCGTAGATCATCAGCACGTCGTTGAGTTGCCACTTGTAGTGAGCGGTCAGTTGCGCCCGCGTCGGCGGCCTGGCCCTGGAGAGGACCACACGAAAAGCGATGGCCATCGTGATCAGGCTCGCCAGCATGTACCAGTACGCCCGCGCCACGTCGGGCCCGTAGAGGCCACCGCCCAGGGTCTCCTTGTCGATCCAGGCCACCGGCACGCGCGTGTAGATCTGCATCCACTGCCAGAGGAAGAGGTAGAGCACCGCCGCGGGCATGGTCGGCGTACCGATGATCTTGATGATGATCCACGGCACGAGTGCGCCACCGATGGTCACGATCGGCTCGCGCGTGAACGGCGCTACGACTCCCATCACGATGGCGAAGTAGAGGAAGCCCCTGCGAACGAGTTCGAAGTCCAGCACAGGTGCTGTCTTCGCTCGTTGCATGATGACTGCCGTGGTCATAAGGGCCTGAAATTCAATATAAGTGGGTAAAAATAGAGTTCTCGGAGCCTGTAACTATCTTACCAGACGGCGCCCGCAAAGCCTATGTGCGGCTTCGATCACGCCTTCAGCAGTGTGAGTGGGTGCATAGCGGGCGATTTGGGCCGATACGAACCGACCCGTCGCGGCGGGATCGAAGGCGAGCACGTCGCGCAGGGCGCGCGCCAACCCGTCGACATCCGCGAGCGGAAAGACCGCCCCGGTTCGGCCCGGCACGACGAGGTCCGGCCCGCAGCCGACGGCATCGGAAACCACCGCCGGAACACCGCAGGCCATCGCTTCGTTGACCACCAGCCCCCAGGTCTCGCTGCCCTCCGACGGCAGCACGATGACGTCGGCCGATGCGTAAACCTCGGGCATGCGGCTCTGGTTGACGAACCCCATGAATTCCACAGGACCACCGGCGCCTTGTGCAATTTGTTCGAGTTCGGACTGCAGTTCGCCTGAACCGGCAAAGGCTGCCTCGACCGGAAGGCCCGTCGCCCGGAGCGCGACAATCGCTCGCAGGGCATCCAGCGGTCGCTTCTTGGCGATCAGTTTGCCTGCGAACAAGACCTTCGGCACCGAACCGCCCGCCTTCCGCCGCTGCAGATGGGCGGCGCGCGTCGTCCGGCTCGCCTCGGCGAAGGAGTCGTTGTCGACGCAATGGGGCGAGAAAAACAGCCGGTCCGGTCGTGCCCCGTGATGCAACAGGTACTCTCGATTGCGCTGACCGACATAGAGATAGCCGTCGAAGGCGCGCAGCATGCTGGAAAAGACCGGGGCCTTGGCAAGCCTTATCCAGGACCGACGCTGACCTGCGAGTTGCGAATCCCCGCGTACCAGAACCGGCACCCCTGCGCGCCGGCAGGCGATCACGGCCTGCCAGTAGGACCACAGCGCCCAGCCTGGAACGACGAAGGCGTCATAGCGACCGCGCGAAATCTCCGCCGCAATCTCCGGCGTGTTGCAGCCCCAGAATTCGTCCGTCGAGGGCACCTTCGCCCGGTTGGTCAGAAATCGGCTCTCGTAGCCCGACAGAATGTCGACGTCCCAGTCGAAGGCGACACCAAAGCCTGCACGCGCCTGCTGCTCCGCGGTCTGCCGGTGGGCGAAGTAGACCGTAAGGTCGCATTGCCGCGCGAGAGCACGGAATATCGGCGCGTAGTACTGGATCGGATGGCTGACGAGGAAGCCGATGCGCATCGTCACGTGCCCGCGCTCCTGCGGGGCAAAACGGTGTCCAGCGCCTCGGCCAGCAGACGCGTCGACTCGCGCGCCGTAAAGGCTGTGAATGCCGACCGGTCGACGGCATCGGCATCGTAGGACGTGTCCGTCATCAGCGACGCGAGTTCCATCGCCACTGCCTCCGGCGCCGGCAGCCGGGTATCCGTCAGGGTCATGGCCCTGCCCGCGTGCGAGGATCGCACCAGAGCCACCGCCGTGCTGGCCTCGTGCAGCATGGCGAACAGCGGCCTGCGCGACAGCAGTCCCTGAAACACCTTGGACGGCGTGTAGTGCGGCTCGGTCGAGCCCAGCACGAGCACGGCGCTGCTGCATTCGAGATGGTTCAGCGCGTCGACGTAGCCGATACGGTTGGGATGCTCGTCGACCATGTCCTCGACGCCGGCCTGGCGGGCGCGCGGCATGACGCGATGGCCTTTCGGATCGTCGGGCGACGAACCCGTTCCGACGAAGTGCACCTTCAGGCGCGACGCCAGTTCGGGCGAGACACGCCGCAGCGCCGCCAGTCCGGCGAGGAAAGAGTCGAGCACGACAATGCCGGCCGGCAGCAGTGCGCCGGCATAGATCATGTGGA
>CAWUOG010000285.1:0-4320 GCA_963923875.1 uncultured Alphaproteobacteria bacterium | reverse complement strand
AAGGGACGCGTCTACCTGACCGGCATTCAGGCGCTGGTCCGCCTGCCGATGATGCAGCGCCAGCGCGACCTGAAGGCAGGCCTCAACACCGGCGGCTTCATCTCGGGGTATCGCGGCTCGCCGCTCGGCATGTACGACAACGCGCTGTGGGGCGCGAAGCGGTACCTGAAAGAGAACAACATCCACTTCCAGCCCGGTCTCAACGAGGACCTCGCGGCGACGGCGGTGTGGGGCAGCCAGCAGACCAACCTCTTTCCCGGCGCCAAGGTCGATGGCGTCTTTTCGATCTGGTACGGCAAGGGCCCGGGCGTCGATCGCTCGATGGACGTGCTGAAGCACGGCAATGCCGCCGGCACCTCGCAATATGGCGGCGTGATCGCGCTGGCCGGCGACGATCATGGTTGCCAGTCCTCGACCCTGCCGCACCAGAGCGAACAGGTCTTCAGCGCCGCGATGATTCCCGTCGTCAATCCGGCGACCGTTCAGGAATATCTCGACTACGGGATCCTGGGCTTTGCGATGTCGCGCTACACCGGCTGCTGGATCGGCTTCAAGGCGATTTCGGAAACGGTGGAGTCGGGCGCCTCGGTGTGGGTCGACCCCGAGCGCATCCAGATCGCGATGCCGACCGACTTCCAGCTGCCGCCGGGCGGTCTCGGCATTCGCAATCCCGATCCGCCGCTGGAGGCCGAGCGCCGGCTGCACGGGCCGAAGATGGCCGCGGTGCAGGCCTTCGTACGCGCCAACGGCTTCGACCGGATGGCGATCGATCCGCCGAGCGCCCGCATCGGCATCATGACCACCGGCAAGGCGTATCTCGACACGCGCCAGGCGCTGGAGGATCTCGGGATCGACGATGCGCGTGCCCGCGCGCTCGGCATCCGCCTCTACAAGGTCGGCGTCACCTGGCCGCTCGAGGTCGAGGGCGCGCGGCGCTTCGCCGAGGGCCTCAAGGAAGTGATCGTGATCGAGGAGAAGCGGTCCAACCTCGAGGACCAGCTCGTGCGCATCCTCTACAACGCACCGGCCGACCGCCGTCCGCTGGTGATCGGCAAGGCCGACGAGACCGGCCGCATCATCCTGCCGAGCGAGGGCGAGCTGTCGCCGACCGGCGTCGCGATGGTGATCGCCGGCCGGCTGCAGAAGCACATGGGCGATTCGCCCGAGCTCAAGCAGCGCATCGCGCGTCTGGAAGCCAAAGAGAAGCTGCTCAACGCGCCGCCGCCCAAGGTGGCCCGCACGCCGTTCTTCTGCTCGGGTTGCCCGCATAACACCTCGACGCGCGTCCCCGAGGGAAGCCGGGCCATGGCGGGCATCGGCTGCCACGGCATGGCGATCTGGATGCCCGATCGCCGCACCTCGCTGATCAGCCACATGGGCGGCGAAGGCGTGGGCTGGGTCGGCCAGGCGCCGTTCCACTCCGACAATCACATCTTCCAGAATTTGGGCGACGGCACCTACTACCACTCGGGCCTGATGGCGATCCGCCAGTCGGCGGCGGCGGGTGTGAACATCACCTACAAGATCCTCTACAACGACGCGGTCGCCATGACCGGCGGCCAGCCGCATGACGGCCCGCTGACGGTTCCCGAGATCACGCGCCAGGTCGAGGCCGAAGGCGCCAAGAGGGTCGTCGTCGTCACCGACGATCCCGGCAAGTACCCGATGAATGCCGGCTTCGCGCACGGCGTCACCATCCGTCACCGCGACGAACTCGACGCCGTGCAGCGCGAGCTGCGCGAGATCCCGGGCCTGACGGTGCTGGTCTACGACCAGACCTGTGCCGCCGAGAAGCGCCGCCGTCGCAAGCGCGGCACCTTCCCCGATCCGGCCAAGCGCGTGTTCATCAACGACGCCGTCTGCGAGGGCTGCGGCGACTGTTCGGACAAGAGCAACTGCGTGTCGGTGAAGCCGCTCGAAACCGAGCTCGGCCGCAAGCGGCAGATCGACCAGAGCAACTGCAACAAGGACTTCTCCTGCCTCAACGGATTCTGCCCGAGCTTCGTGTCGGTGCATGGCGGCACGCCCGCCAAGGCCAGGCGCCCGCAGCTCAAGGTCGTCGAGAAGGACCCGTTCGAGTCCCTGCCGATGCCGACCATGCGGCCGCTCAGCGAGGCCTACGGCATCCTGGTGACGGGCATCGGCGGCACCGGCGTGATCACCGTCGGCGCGCTGATCGGCATGGCGGCCCACCTCGAGGGCAAGGGCTGCACCGTGCTCGACTTCACCGGCCTCGCCCAGAAGAACGGCGCCGTGATGAGCCACGTGCGCCTGGCGCCCAGGCCCGAGGATCTCCACGCCGTGCGTATCGCCGCCGGCGGCGCCAACCTGGTGCTGGGCTGCGACATGGTCGTGGCAGCTTCCCCCGCCGCGCTGTCGCGCATCGAGCCCGGCATCACCAGGGCGGTGATCAATGGCCACATGACCCCGGTCGCCGCCTTCGTGTTGAACGGCGACATGGATCTCGGCGCCGAGGCGATGATGAAGTCGATCCGCGACGCCGCGGGCGACGAGGCCACCACCTTCGTGGATGGCACGGGCCTAGCCACGGCGATCCTGGGCGATTCGATCGCGACCAACCTCTTCATGCTGGGCTACGCCTGGCAGAAGGGCCTGCTGCCGCTGTCGCTCGATGCGCTTCATCGTGCCATCGAGTTGAACGGCGTCGCGGTCGAGACCAGCAAGCGCACCTTCGCCTGGGGCCGGCTGGCCGCCCACAACCTCGCCGCCGTGCAGGCCGCCGCCAAGCCGACGCTGCGGATCGAGAAACCGGTGGCGCGCACGCTGGGCGAGATCGTCGCCAAGCGGGTCGACCTGCTGACGGCCTACCAGGACGCGGCGTATGCCCGACGCTACAAGGACTTCGTCGAGCGCGTCGCCAAGCTCGAGAAAGAGCGGACTCCGGGCCGCTCCGGCCTGGCCGAGGCGGTCGCCAGGTCGCTGTACAAGCTGATGGCCTACAAGGACGAGTACGAAGTGGCCCGTCTCTACAGCGATGGCGAGTTCCTCAGAAAGCTCGGCAGCCAGTTCGAAGGCGACTACAGGCTCACTTTCCATCTCGCGCCGCCGCTGTTCGCCGAACGCGATCCCGCGACGGGCCAGCTCAAGAAGCAGGAGTTCGGCAGCTGGATGATGCCGGCCTTCCGTCTGCTCGCTTCGTTGAAGCGCCTGCGCGGCAGCAAGCTCGACATCTTCGGCTACAGCGACGAGCGCAAGATGGAGCGCCGCCTGATCGGCGAGTACCAGTCGACGATCGACAGCGTGCTCGCGACGCTCGACCAGAACAATCACGCGATGGCGGTGCAGATCGCCTCGGTGCCCGAGAGCATGCGCGGCTTTGGCCACATCAAGGAGAAGAACGTGAAGGCCGCGAAGGAGCGCGAGGCTTCACTGCTCGCCGCCTATCGCGCGCCGGCGACCGCCAAGGCCGCCGCCGAATAAGCTCGCAAAACGATGTCCCGTTGACCCAAATCAAGGTCGGCGGCGCACTACGGGGCTAGCTGAAAGTCTGGAGATTTGTCTTCGGGCTGGAGGCAAAAAATGTTCGCAAGGACCCACGCGCTTGCCATTGGCTTTGCGCTGTTGCTTGTGGCCCAGTTGCTGTCGAGCGCTCCGCTGCTCGGACAGACTGACCAACAATATCGGTGGTGCCAGGGCGAAGGCGGCGTGCCGGAAGAGGTTCAGATCAGCGCGTGCACGGTGATCATCAGTTCGGGCCAACTGAGCGGGTCGGACCTCGCATGGGCCTACTACAATCGCGGCGTCAGCTATGGCGAGACCGGCCAGTGCAGGTCCGCCATCGCCGATTTCGATCAATCGATCCGGCTCGATCCGTCGGATGCTGATTCCTATTGGCTTCGCCACATCTGCAAGGAGCAATTGGGCGACAAGGCGAGTGCCGATGCCGACGAACAGCTGGCGAGGCGCCTCAACCCGAACATCGACAGCGCGCCCAGTCGACGCCCGCCGTCGCAAGGCACGCAAGTCCCACCTCAATCGGACCCAGGCGGCGTGTGCGCGCGCCTGCCCGGTCTCTGGGCGTGGTTCATCGGCGGTGATGTCACCGTCAATCCGAACGGTACGCTGAGGCAGGCCGCCACGGGCCTCACGGGCACGTGGACCTGCAGCAATGGCCATGTCGTAATGTTCTGGAGCCACGGCTGGACCGATCGGCTCACTCTGTCGCCGGATGGCGTGTCGATGAAGGGCACGAACGGTCTCGTTCCCGTCTGGGGTCGCCGCAAAGCCTGATCATCGACATTCGGAAATAGTGCGGGACGCCCCTGCCTCCGAATGGGGTTGGGGAGGAGGCGGGAGCGT
>CAWUOG010000284.1:0-4335 GCA_963923875.1 uncultured Alphaproteobacteria bacterium | reverse complement strand
GCCGGCACAGGACTCGTTCATGTGTCGCCTGCGCATGCCCAACGGCATCCTGAAAGCCTGGCAGATGCGTGGACTGGCCGAGGCCGCCGAGCGCTTCGGCGGCGGCTACGCCGACGTGACGACTCGGGCCAATCTGCAGATCCGCGAGATTCCGGCGCGTCATGCCGTCGACCTCCTGCTCGCGGTCCAGGAGCTTGGCCTCACGTCGCGCGGCTCGGGCGCCGACAACATCCGTAACATCACGGGCAGTGCCACCGCTGGCATCGATCCGCAGGAGCTCTATGACACGCGGGGCCTTTGCCGCGACATGCACCACTACATCCTCAATCACCGCGAGATGTACGGGCTGCCGCGCAAGTTCAACATCTCCTTCGATGGCGGCGGAAAGGTGCCGACGCTCGAAGACACCAACGATATCGGTTTCGTGGCTGTGCGGGCGGGCGGAGATGTTCTCTTCCGTCTGCAGCTCGGCGGCATCACCGGCCATCTCGACTTCGCGCACGAGACCGGCGTGCTGCTGAAGCCGGAGGAGTGCGTGAAGGTCGCGGGCGCCGTCGTGCGCGCCTTCGCCACCCACGGCGACCGCACCAACCGCCAGAAGGCGCGGCTGAAATACGTGATCGACCGGATGGGCCGCGACGCCTTCCTCAAAGAAGTCGAAAAGGAATACGGCACGCGCCTGCGCCGTGCCGAAGGGCTCGTGCTCGAGCCGCGCCCCTATGCCGACAAGCATGGCCATGTCGGCGTGCATGCCCAGAAGCAGCCGGGCCTGAATTATCTGGGTGTCGTATTGCCGGTAGGCCGGATCACGGCGCCGCAGATGCGTGGGCTGGCCGAGATTGCCGAGCGCTTCGGGAGCGGAACGCTTCGTCTCACGGTGTGGCAGAATTTGCTGATCTCCGACGTCCCCGACCGGGATGTGCGGATCTGCATTGCCGCCCTGCAGGCGCTGGGACTGGGCGTCGAGGCAAGCGCCGTCCGTCGCGGTATGATCGCCTGTACCGGCAATGCCGGCTGCAAGTTCGCGGCGTCCAATACCAAGGGCCACGCGCTCAGGCTGGCCGACCATCTGGAACTGCGGCTGGAGATCGACCAGCCGGTGAATATCCACCTTACCGGCTGCCACCATTCCTGCGCTCAGCACTATATCGGCGACATCGGCCTGCTTGCCCAGAAGGTCGAGCAGGGCGAGGACACGGTCGAGGGCTATCACGTTTATATCGGCGGCGGCGTGGCGGCGACGAACGAGCAGGCGATGGCACGCGAATACGCGCTGTCGGTGCCGTTCGACGACCTGCCCCAGATGCTCGAGCGTCTGCTCGGTGCCTGGCTTGTCCACCGCAATTCGGCCGACGAGAGCTTCTTCGAATTCTGCCGGCGGCATGAGATCGATGAATTGCGCGCGCTCGGCCATCGCGCTCCGGTTCGGGCGGTGGCGGCATGAACGCCATCACGCCCATTCCGCCGCTGGTTCAGTCGATCATTCCCGAGAACGCGCCGTTCTCGCCCGAGCAGCGCGCCTGGCTGAACGGCTTCTTCGCAGCCTATCTCGGGCTCGATGGTCCGGCGTCGTCGTCGGCGAACGGTCCCGCCGCTGCTGAAGCTGAAGAAGACTTTCCCTGGCACGACGCGGCGCTGGCGATGTCGGAGCGTCTGGAACTCGCCAAGGATCGCAAGCCCGAGCGCCAGTTGATGGCGGCGATGGCGCAGCTCGACTGTGGCCAGTGCGGCTATCTCTGCCAGACCTATGCTGAGGCGGTGTGGTCCGGCGCCGAGGGCGATATGGGACGCTGCGTGCCGGGCGGCAAGGAAACTCAGCGCAAGCTAAAGGAAATGATGGCGGCGCTGGAGCCGCGGCGCGACGGCAACCCGCTTGCAGCGCCGGCCGTGAAAGTCATGGCGGCGCTTGGCACCCGCGACAGACCGGCCCTGGCGACACTGGTCGATGCCTATCCGCTGACGCGGCCCGGGTCGGAGAAGGACGTTCGCCACGTCGTGTTCGATCTCTCGACCACCGACCTCACCTACGAGGCCGGCGACAGTCTCGGCGTCTATGCCCGCAAAAACCCGCAGCTCGTGCAGGCCGTGCTCGACCGCCTCGGCGCCAGCGGCGAGGAGATGGTGGGTTTCGACGGCGATGCGCTGCCGCTCCGGCAGGTGCTGCTTGCCAAGCTCGATATCGCCCGCCCCAGCGACGAGTGCATGGAGTTTCTCGCCAGCCGTGCGTTCAGCGAGGAGGATGTGCGGCAGCTGATCGCTTTGTCGCGTGGCGAAGGCCCGTCGCATCTCGCCGAGGCCGACCTGCTCGATCTGCTGATGGCGTTTCCGTCGGTCATGCCGTCGCTGCCCGGCCTGCTGAAGTCGCTCGACCGCCTGCAGCCGAGACTCTATTCGATCGCGTCGTCGCCCAAGGCCCATCCCCGGGAGGTTCACCTCACCGTCTCCGCCGTACGGTGGAATGGAGCCGACCGGCAGCGCACCGGCGTGGGTTCGTGCTATCTCGCCGACTTTGCCAAACCGGGCGATGTTGTGCCGGTCTTCATCCAGAAGAGCCACGACTTCGTCGTGCCCACGAATGACGAGGCGCCGACGATCATGGTCGGCCCGGGTACAGGTATCGCGCCATTCCGCGCCTTCCTCGAGGAGCGCGAAGCACGGGGTGCGAAGGGACGCAATTGGCTGTTCTTCGGCGACCAGAAGCGGGCCACTGACTTTCTTTATGAGGATCAGGTTGCCGATTGGCAGCGCCAGGGCGTGCTGACGCGGCTCGATACGGCCTTCTCGCGCGATCAGGCCGAGAAGATCTACGTCCAGCACCGCATGCGCGAGAACGCAGTCGAGCTGTGGAGCTGGCTGGAAGCAGGCGCGCACTTCTATGTCTGCGGCGATGCCAAGCGCATGGCCAAGGATGTCGAGGAGACTCTGTTGCAGATCGCAGCCGAGCAGGGCGGCAAAGGCGAGGGCGCCAGGGCGTGGCTCGACCGACTGGTCCGGTCCGGCCGCTATCAGCGCGACGTCTACTGAGCGCGCCATGATTCGAACCGCCTGTCCCTACTGTGGAGTCGGCTGCGGCGTGGTGGCGACGCCCGACGGCCGTGGCGGCGCCGAAGTGATCGGCGACGCCGCGCATCCTGCCAATCGTGGCCGAATCTGTTCCAAAGGTGCGGCGCTCGGTGAGACGCTGGGGCTGGAAGACCGGCTGCTGCACCCCGAGATCGACGGCCGGCGCGTGTCATGGGACTCTGCGCTCGATACCGTCGCGCGTGGCTTCGCGGATGTAATCGCCAGGCACGGTCCCGATGCCGTAGCGTTCTATGTTTCAGGCCAGCTCCTGACCGAGGACTATTACGTCGCCAACAAGCTGATCAAGGGCTTCATCGGCACTGCCAATATCGACACCAACTCGCGGCTCTGCATGGCCTCGTCGGTCGCGGGCCACAAGCGTGCCTTCGGCAGTGACACCGTACCGGGTGCTTACGAGGACTTCGAGCAGGCTGACCTGATCGTCCTGACTGGCAGCAATCTCGCCTGGTGTCACCCGGTGCTGTTCCAGCGGCTCGAGGCGGCAAAGCGTGAGCGGCCGCAGATGAAGGTCGTGGTGATCGACCCGAGGCGCACGGAGACCTGCGACATCGCCGACCTGCACCTGCCGCTGAAGCCCGGCAGCGACGTTGCGCTGTTCAACGGCCTGCTGGTTGCACTCAAGCGACGCGGCGTGATCGCGACCGATTTCGTCTCTTCCCACACGACGGGGCTGGAAGCGGCTCTTTCGGCAGCTGAGGCGAGCAGTCTCGATGCATGTGGTCTGCCGGCCGAGGACATCGCGACCTTCTTTGATTGGTTCTGCGGCGTCGAAAAGACAGTCACGCTCTATTCGCAGGGCGTCAATCAATCGAGCGCCGGCGTCGACAAGGTGAACGCGATCATCAACTGCCATCTGCTGGCGGGGCGCATCGGCCGGCCGGGCATGGGACCGTTCTCGATCACCGGCCAGCCCAATGCGATGGGTGGCCGCGAGGTGGGAGCGCTTGCCAATTCGCTCGCCGCCCATATGGACTTTACGCCAGCTGACATTGACCGGGTCGGCCGCTTCTGGCGGGCGCCTCGCATGGCGACCAAACCGGGACTGAAGGCCGTCGACTTGTTCGAGTCGGTGGGCCGCGGCGAGATCAAGGCAATCTGGATCATGGCGACCAATCCAGTGGTCAGCCTGCCCAACGCCGACGCGGTAAGGAGGGCGTTGCAGGTCTGCGAGCTCTCGGTCGTCTCCGAGGCCGTGCGCAACAGCGACACGGTCGATGCATGCCGTATCCGGCTGCCGGCGCTGGCGTGGGG
>CAWUOG010000283.1:0-4341 GCA_963923875.1 uncultured Alphaproteobacteria bacterium | reverse complement strand
TCGAGCACGATCGCCTTCAGGCCGGGATACTTCTCCGTCGCCACGATCGAGTAGGCGCCCGAGCCGCCGCCGAGATCGAGCATCAGCTTGCGCCCCGAGAGATCGACGCTGCGGCTGAACAGCCGGGCGGCCCCCATGCCGATCGAATAGGTCGCCGCGTGATAGCGGCGCGCGTCGTCGACCGAGAAATCGACATAGGCGCCGAGCGTGTTCTCGGTGCGCCGGCGCAGGCGCTCGCTCAATTCGCCGAACGCCGTCCAGCGCGGCTTGGTGAACAGGATCCACGGGCCGGCATAGCGCTCGCCGTCGCTCACCAGGAAGCGCTGCACGTCGGGCGCGTTGCTGAAGCGGCCGTCCTGGCGGTCGAGCAGGGTCATGGCGACCAGCACGGTCGCCAGCCGCTCGGCATTGCGCTCGCTGATGTCGATCGCCTGGGCCAGCGTCGGGATCGTGTCATGGCCGTGGGCGATCGCGGTGAACAGGTCGAGCTCGACCGCGGCCATCAGGGCGGCACTCTCCCAGTAGGCCTGGGCGATCTTCTGCAGGCGGGTCGTATCGAGACGCGGTTTGTCGGACATGAGTCGGTTTCCTCTCCCGTTGCCCGATCATAGCGCAGCGGCCTAAGCTCGGGGACTTTCGCCGGGAGGAACCGACCATGGACATGCACATCGCGCCGGATGCGCCGCTCACGGGAATCGACGTCTATGCCCTGCCGCCGGGCGAAGGCGAGGCGCTGCTGCGCCGCCAGCTCGCGGCCGCCTACCGGCTGGTCGACTACTGGGGCTGGACGGAGCTGATCTACGGCCATCTCACGGCCCGGGTGCCGGGCGAGGCCAACCACTTCCTGATCAATCCCTACGGCCTCAACTACGACGAGGTCACGGCCTCGAACCTGGTGAAGATCGACCTCGACGGAAACATCATCGGCAAGTCCGACTATCCGGTGAACTACGCCGGCTTCGTCATCCACTCCGCGGTGCACATGGCGCATGCCGACCGCCACCGCGTCGTGATGCACACGCACACCCGGGCCGGCATGGCGGTCTGTGCGCTGAAGGAAGGCCTGCTGCCGATCTCGATGGTGTCGACCGGCTTCCACAACAAGCTCTCCTATCACGACTACGAAGGGCCGAGCCTCGATCTCGACGAGCGCAGCCGCGTCCTGAAGAATCTCGGCGACAACCAGGCGCTGATGCTGCGCAACCACGGCCTGCTGACCACCGGCCGGACCGTCCCCGAGGCGTTCCTGCGGCTGTGGCGCCTCGAACGCGCCTGCCAGATCCAGGTCGATGCCGCGGCGGCCGGCGCGCTCAACATCATGGGCGACAATCTGGCCGCCAAGTCGGGCGCCGACATGGATCGCTTCGCCGAGCGCGAAGCGACCTTCGGCGACCTCGAGTTCGCCGCCATGGTCCGCAAGATGGACAAGGAAAAGAAGGACCCGAGCTGGCGAAACTAGGGCGCGTCGTCTCGGGTAAGCCCTTCGATGCGACGTCCCGTCCAACGCCTGCCGCGGACATCTACGGCGCCCGGCTACGCTCGACCGGTGCTTCGGGGGCCGCACCGTTGAACCACCCCTCCGGGAGCTGAGGAGAAACTGACGTGACCCGTCGATGTGTGAACATCGGCTTGGGGGACCGCCACTGTGCAAGCCCCATGCTCTGACCTAGGATCGTTGAATGCCGGTGACGCGACGCACTCTCGTAGTTGAAGCTGTGGCCGCGACCGCAGCAGGCGCGTCATTCGCCAGAGAGTCTTCAGCGCAGACGAGAAGTCCCGGACGTACCGCGCGTGTCGCCTTTCTCAGCTCGGCGTCCACCGCAGACCGGCCGGCCTATCACGCGTTTCGCAATCAGTTACGGGTGTTGGGTTGGAACGAAGGCCAGAACTTGGAACTTACGTTCCATTTTGGTGCGGGAGCGGGACAGGCGCGCCTCGACCCGATTGCCCGATCCATCGCTGATTCACGGGTAGATGCGGTACTTGCGGATGGAAGGGTGGCCACTCTTGCCATCGCCAGCGTCACCAGCACGATTCCCATCGTCTCCATAATGGGCCTTGATCCCGTCGCTCTCGGTTTGGCCCAGTCTCTGGGCCGTCCCGGACGCAATTTGACGGGCTTGTCGGTGCTGTCCGAATCTTTGAATACCAAGAGACTTCAATTGTTGCGCGATATGGCGCCCAAGGCCCATCGTTTCGGGATCGTCTACGGGTCCGCCGGCAGGCCGCCCGTTGAGCCGGTATTTGCGGCGGCTGGTGCTCTCGGCCTCGAAATGCGCCCGATTGAAATTCGGTCCTTGGACGACCTCGCTGTGCGCTTGAGCGCTCGGGACCTGGAGGATCTGGACGCGTTCCTGGTCGGGACGGACGGCTTCCTCGATGCCGTTCCAGCCCGCGTCGTACAATCGGTGAACCGTCACGACAAACCGGCCATCTTCCCGGACAAGCCCTACGTTCAGGCGGGTGGGCTCGCCGCTTACGGCGTCGATTACGCCCTTCTGTTCGAGCGCCTGGCCACAATGGTCGATCGGGTGCTCAGGGGAGAAAGGGTGTCCGATATACCCTTTCAGCAGCCCGATCGGTTCGACTTGACGCTCAATCAGCGCAGAGCCCGGGAAATCGGAGTGGTTTTCTCTCCGTTGGTACTCGCCCAGGCATTGGAAATCATTGACTGACCAGCCGGGCTTCGCTGCCGAGTGGATGTGATGAAGCCGGCGCAGCCTTGAGCCGGTCAAGGCACATGACCAGCCTGGCTTGTTTCCGTAGGCGATACCAGATCGATGGCTCGGACTTGGTCACGATTTCCTTGGCGATGAGCGCGTCAGGAAGGGGGAAGCGGTCGATATCGTTAGTGTGGGGCGACGCGAGGCAGTAGAGCGCCGTTTCCGGCGCGGCACATCAGGTCGACCGAGCCGCCCGCCGCCGATCAACGTGTCATCGCCCCATAGACGAGGTCCTGAACCTGCTCGCGGTAGTACTTGCGCAAGTCGCCGGGAGCCGCCGTGCCGAAAACCACCACCAGGCGCTGCTTTGGATCGGCAAAAAAGCCCGTGCCATAGGCGCCGTTCCAGGAGTACTCACCGGCGCTCCCCGGGACTGCCGCCAGGCCGTCTTCCAGACGCACCGCGACCCCGAGACCGAAACCGTAGCCGGCGCGATGCGGCTCGACCTGGGCAACCCTGTTCTTGATGTCCGGCGACAGCTGGTTGCTGGTCATCAACCTGACGATGGCCGGGCTGAGGACCTGCTTGCCGTCCAGGCTGCCGCCGTTGAGCAGCATCTGGCCAAAACGCAGGTAGTCGGGGACGGTCCCGATGGAGCACCCGCCGCCGCATTCGAAGTTCACCGGCTCTTCGATCGTCGTGATCTTCTGCGGCTTGCCGGTCAGCGGGTTGAGCGCGAAGGGATGGGCGACCCGGTCCCGCTTTGCGGCATCGATGTGAAAACTCGTGTCAGTCATGCCGAGCGGCTTCCAGATGACGTCAGCGAGATGGCCGCCCAGCGCCTTGCCGGTCACCTTTTCGGTGACAGCGCCCAGAACATCGAAGGCCAGGCTGTATTCCCAGACCGTTCCAGGCTGATAGACCAGAGGAAGCTTCGTGACCTTGTCGATGAAGTCGGTGCTTGTCTTCATGGCCGGCAGGGATTCGCCGGTCGGGTAGAGACTGCCGGCTGAGCCGCCGGCATCGGGGCGGCCGCCATAGGTGAGGCCGGACGTGTGGCGCAGCAGATCCTGAATGTAGATGGGGCGCTTCTGCGGCTCGTATTGGATCGAACCGTCGGCCGCGGAGACCGCGACCTTCATCTCAGCGAAAGCCGGAAAGTAAGTGGCGAGAGGGCTGAACAGGGGGAGGCGTCCTTCCTGCATCAGCGACAGGACACCGACCGCGACCATCGGTTTGGTCATCGATGCCAGGCCAAAGATGCTGTCGACCTCCATGGGCAGGTTCTTCGCCTTGTCGCGATAGCCGTAGGCCTTGAGCTGGACCAGCTTGCCGTCGCGAGCGATCCCGATGACGGCGCCGGGAACTCGATTGAGCTGTATCTCGCGAGCGAAGAAATCGTCGATCCGCTTCAAGCCTTCTTCGGAAAATCCCGCCTGCTCTGGCGAGCCGGAAGGCAAGGGACGCGGCTCTGCATGGGCCAGTCCGCAAAAGCCATTTGCAGCGGCAAGAAGAGAAACGGCGACGGCCAAGGTGCGCATGTTGATGCTTCGCTCTCCCGAATCCAGGGCGACATCAAGCCCGAGGAAACGGTATCCGCACAAGGGAACACTGGGGACGAGATCGGAATAAGCAGTCCGCGGCGCCCTCGCGAAGAGCAGCCTAGGCCCGGTACGCC
>CAWUOG010000282.1:0-4343 GCA_963923875.1 uncultured Alphaproteobacteria bacterium | reverse complement strand
CCGAAAATGCCGAAATGACCGCGCTCGTCGGGGCCGGTTCGAAAGCTGTTGGGCGAAGCTGGCATGGGTATTCCTGTCGGGACGGGCGGACTTAGCAGCCGCCGCCCCTGCAGGTCAAAACCCTATCTCTTCTTTTTCCTGGCCGACTTCTTCTTGGCCTTCGGAGCGGCCTTCCGTGCAGCGGGTTTGCCGGCGGCAGCCCGTCGCGCCGGGCCGTCCTCGACCTCGACGATGACCTCGATCTCGACCGGAATGCCGCGCGGCAACGAGCCGACGCCGACCGCCGAGCGGGCATGCCTGCCGCGGTCGCCGAACACCTCGACCAGCAGATCCGAGCAGCCGTTGATCACCTCCGGCTGGCGGCCGAACTCGGGGATGGCATTGACCATGCCGAGCACCTTGACGATGCGCTTCACCCGATCGAGGTCGCCCAGTTCGGCCTTCATCACGGCGATCAGGCTGAGGCCGGTCTCGCGCGCATGCACATAGGCCTGCTCGACCGTGAAGTCGCGTCCGACCTTGCCGGTCGGCAGCTTCTTGCCCGGCAGTCCCGGCCCTTTGCCGGCGAGAAAGAGCAGATTGCCGGTACGCACGGCATTGACATAGTTGGCCATCGGCGAGGTCGGCGCGGTGAGCTCGATGCCGAGCTCCTTAAGACGTTGTTCGGTCTTCATGGATCCCCCTACAGCGCCTTCACCGTCTCGAGGAAGGCACGAATCAAGTCGATGGATTTCACACCGCGCGCCGACTCCACACCAGAAGAAACGTCGACCGCACGCGCGCCGGTAACGCGGACGGCTTCGGCGACGTTGGCCGGCGTGAGGCCGCCCGCCAGCATCCACGGCACAGGTACGGAACGACCGGAGAGAGTCGTCCAATCGAATACCTTGGCATTGCCGCCGGGCAGCGTCCCTTCGGCGGCATCGAACATCAGGCGGTCGACAATGCTCGAGTAGGCCGCAATGCCGCGCTCGACGTCGCCAGCCGCCGCGACCTTGATCACCTTCATCACCGCCCTGCCCGTGCGCGCCTTGATGGCCGCGACACGCTCCGGGGTCTCCGAGCCGTGAAGCTGCAGCAGATCGAGCGCGCCGGTCGCGAGCTTCTCGTCGAGCAAGGCGTCGTCGGGGTCGACGAACAGGCCGACCCGCGTCACCGACTTCGGCACGCGCGCACCCAGTGCGCGCATCGTCTCGGTCGAAATGTGTCGCGGCGACTTCGGGAAGGTGACGAAGCCCACGAAGCGCGCGCCGAACTTCACCGCCGCATCGAGCGTCTCCGAAGTCGACAGGCCGCAGATCTTGGCCTCCACCGGGGCCAGGCCGCTCATAGGTCGTTGACGCCGGCCTCTCGCGCGATGGCTTCGGCGGCGTTGCGCGGATTGCTGGCCTGGTAGATTGGACGGCCGACCACGAGATGCGTCGCGCCAAGATCGACCGCCTGGCGCGGCGTCATCGCGCGCTTCTGGTCGTTGGCGTCGCTGCCGACGGGGCGGATCCCCGGAACCATCAGCACGAAGTCAGTGCCGCACTGCTTGCGCAGCGCCGCGATCTCGTGCGGCGAGCAGATCACGCCGTCGAGCCCCGAGTCGCGCGCCAGCCCGGCGAGCCGCAGCACCTGTTCCGACGGCTCGGCATTGACGCCGGTCGCGACAAGGTCCGATTTGTCGAGCGATGTCAGCACGGTGACGCCGAGCAGCTTCGCCCGCGCAATCCCCAGCTTCGATGCCTGGTTCCCGGCCTCGTCGACCGCGGCCTTCAGCATGTCGCGGCCACCGCTGGAATGGATGGTGATGTAGGTCGGCGCGAGCTCCGCCACGGCCCGAATGCCGCCGGCCACCGTGTTGGGAATGTCGTGCAGCTTGAGATCGAGGAAGAAGCCCACGCCGGTCGCCCGCACCGGCGCCGGAAACGCGTAGCGAATGCCCGGCGCGCCGTGCGCCAGGAAGAACTCCAGCCCGAGCTTGATGCCGCCGACCGCCGGCCTGGGCGCCCCGCCGATCGACTGAATCAGCCTGGCCGCCCCTTCCAGGTCGGTCGTGTCGATGCCGCAATAGACGGGATTGGCGCGGGGCTTCATGGCGCGCGCAACCTAATGGGAGCCCTCCGCCCCAGCAATCAGGAACTACGGACCCGTCGCACGGCATCCTGCCACCCGGCATAGCGGCGGTCCCGCGACGCCGCGCCTTCGGCGGGCCTGAAAGCCCGATCCAGGGCCCAGGTGGTCGACAGGGCATCCAGGGAGGACCACAGGCCCGCCTGCAGACCTGCGAGGAAGGCCGCTCCCAGGGCCGTCGTTTCCGTGACTTTCGGCCGCTCGACGGGGCTCCCGACCGTGTCGGCCAAGCGCTGCATCAACGGGTCGTTTACCACCATGCCGCCATCGACGCGCAGTTCATCAATCTGCGCGCCGTCCGCGCGCATCGCCTCGACCAGGTCGCGCGTCTGGTAGCAGACCGAATCGAGCGTTGCGGCCGCGATCTCGGCCGGACCGGAATCGCGCGTCAGGCCGAGGATGGCGGCGCGTGCCTCGGCATCCCAATAGGGTGCACCCAGCCCGACGAAAGCCGGCACCATGTAGACGCCATGCTCGGGGTTGGCCTTTCTGGCCACGTCCTCGACATCGGATGACTTGGCGATCAGGTGCAGACCATCGCGCAGCCATTGCACGGCGGCGCCGGCGATGAAGATGCTGCCTTCCAGAGCGTACGTGCGCTGGCCGCCCAGCTGGTAGGCGATCGTGCTGAGCAGCCGGCTGCGCGAATGCATGGCGAGCGAGCCGGTGTTGAGCAGCGCAAAGCAGCCCGTGCCATAGGTCGCCTTGACCATGCCGGGCTTGACGCAGGCCTGGCCGATGGTCGCCGCCTGCTGGTCGCCCGCCATGCCGAGCACCGGCACCGCCGCGCCGAGGATGTCGGCGGTTGCCGCGCCGAGTTCGCCGGCACAGTCGACGACGTTGGGCAGCAGCGATCCGGGGACACCGAGCAGCTTCTGCAATTCCTCATCCCAGGCGCCGCGCCGAATATCGAGCAGCATGGTGCGACTGGCATTGGTCGCATCGCTTGCATGCACCCTGCCGCCGGTCAGCCGCCACAGCAGGAAGCATTCGATCGTACCGGCCGCCAGCGCGCCCTTGTCCGCCGCCGCCCGCGCCCCTGCGACGTTGTCGAGAATCCAGGCGATCTTGGTGCCGGAGAAGTACGGATCGAGCAGCAGGCCGGTACGCTCGCTCACCATCGCCTCATGCCGGCCGCGCTTCAGCTCGACGCAGTGGTCCGCCGTGCGACGATCCTGCCAGACGATGGCATTGTACACCGGCTTGCCGGTGGTGCGGTCCCACACCACCGTGGTCTCACGCTGGTTGGTGATGCCGATCCCCGCGAGATCGCCAGCCTTCAATCCGGCCTTGGCCACGGCGCCGCGGCACACCTCGACGGTGGCGCGCCAGATTTCTTCCGGATCGTGCTCGACCCAGCCTGGCTTCGGGAAAATCTGCGGCAGTTCCTTTTGCGCCGAGGCGACGGGGCGGCCGTCGGAATCGAAAACGATGGCGCGTGTGCTGGTCGTGCCTTGATCGATGGCGAGAACGTGTTTGGGAGCCATCGCGCGATTAGAGCATGCTGGCTGGCGGCCGGCATCTTTGTCTTTTCTGAACCGTGCGGGTAAGGCGCCGCGGACGGCGCCGACTCGCGCCTTATGAAAAGCGCTGCCGCCCGCCAGCGCATATGAATGCGCTCAATGCGCGCGATCGATCGCGAAGTCGACGGCTTCGAGGAGCGCGGCCTTGAGCGGGCTGTCGCGGAACAGGCCGAGGGCGTCGCGCGCCATCGCACCGTAGTGGCGTGCGCGTTCGAACGTATCGGCGACGGCGTGGTGACGCTCCATCAGCGACTTGGCCTGTTCCAGGTCGCCCTCCTTCTGCTCGAGCGCCTGGATGGTGCGCTTCCAGAAATCGCGGTCGACCGCGCCACCGCGCAGGAAGGCCAGGATGACCGGCAGAGTGATCTTGCCCTCACGGAAATCGTCGCCCACCGTCTTGCCAAGCTTGGCCTCGCGGCCCGCGTAGTCGAGTGCATCGTCGACCAGCTGGAAGGCGATGCCGAGATTCATGCCGAAGCTCTCGAGCGCAACCCGCTCGGGACCGTTGCGGCCGGCAACCATGGCGCCCACCTCGGCCGCGGCGGCGAACAGGCGGGCGGTCTTGGCCTTGATAACCTCGAGGTAAGTCGCCTCGGGCGTGGAGATGTCGCGCTGGGTGACGAGCTGCAGCACCTCGCCTTCGGCGATCGTCGAGGAGGCACGGCTCAGCACGCCGAGAACGTCGAGCGAGCCGACATCGACCAT
>CAWUOG010000281.1:0-4345 GCA_963923875.1 uncultured Alphaproteobacteria bacterium | reverse complement strand
GCCCCCCGGCCGATGGTGGCGGGAGCCCGGCTGTCCCTGATCCATGTCGCCGACCTGGCGGAGGCGGTGGTCCGCGCGCTGGAATCCGATCTGGCCGCATCGGTCTATGAAGTCGACGACGGCCATCCCGGCGGTCACACCTATGACGACATGGCCCAGGCGGCCGGGCTGGCCCTGACGGGCGGGGCGGTCGGCCGGCAGCCGCGGGCCCTTGCGGTCCCTCGGCCGGTGCTGGCGGCGGTCGGCGCCGTGAACGGACTGCGCCAGTCGCTGGGCGGGCCGTCGCAGATACTGACCGCCGGCAAGGTGGCCGAGATGTTTCACCCCGACTGGACGATTCATGACCGGCGACTGGCCGAGGCGACCGGCTTCGCGGCGCAGCATGACCTGCAGCGCGGATTTGCCGACACGGTTCTGTGGTACCGGCAGCGCCATTGGCTCGGGAATCGGTGAAACACGGCGTAACAATTTGTCATTTCACAAGAAATCGTCAGTCCGGCACACCTTTCCCCGTCATTCCCCCCGGGACCGGAGACCCGATTTTGCTCAATGCCCAGAAAGTGACCGTCGAGAACGACGGCGTCGAAATCTACGAAACCCGCCAGAGCGGGCCGCGTGAGGAGATTTCGCGTCGCAGCGTGATGGCCGAGATCTGGCGTCACCTCGAGCCGTACCGGACCGGCGAGAAGCCGATCACCGGCGACACGGTCATCACCAAGGACCTGACGATCGATTCCCTGGCTGTCATGGACATGGTCATGGAGCTGGAAGACCGGTTCGACATCTCCATTCCCATGAATGTCGTCGCCGAGATCTATACGGTCGACGAGCTGGCCGACACGATCCTGGACCTCAGCGCCCGGCGCTGATCCGACCGCCCGGATTTCCCATGGGTCTGTTCGACCGCCACGCCGGTCTGCTGGACGCCTACCGTGACGTCCGCACGACAGGGGCCGATCCCTTCCAGATTCGCATGGAACGGGTCCTGTCGCCGACCGAGGCGATCATCAACGGCAGGAAGACGCTGACGGTCGGCACGAACAATTATTTCGGCCTGACCTTCGATCCGTCCTGCATGGAAGCCGCGATCGAGGCGATCCGGGCCGAGGGCACCGGCACGACCGGCTCGCGCATCGCCAACGGCTCGTACAACGAGCACATGGCGCTCGAGCAGGAGATCGCCGAGTTCTACGGCAAGAAGCATTGCATGGTCTTCACGACCGGCTACCAGGCCAATCTCGGGGTCATCTCCTCGCTGGTCGGTCCGGACGACTTCCTGCTGATCGACGCCGACAGCCACGCCTCGATCTACGACGCCTGCAAGCAGACCCAGGCCGAGGTCGTGCGCTTCAAGCACAACGACCCGTCCAGCCTGGATGCGCGGTTGCGGCGACTCGGCGACCGGCCGGGTAACCGGCTGGTGGTGCTGGAAGGCATCTACTCGATGCTGGGCGACAGCGCGCCGCTGAAGGCGTTCGTCGAGGTCTGCAAGAAATACGGCGCCTACGTGCTGGTCGACGAGGCCCATTCGATGGGCGCGCTGGGCGAGCATGGCCGCGGGCTCTGCGAATCGACCGGCGTGATCGACGATTGCCATTTCATCGTCGGCACCTTCTCCAAGACCCTGGGCGCGATCGGCGGCTACTGCGTCTCCAACGACCCCGATTTCGATATCCTGCGCGTGACCACGCGCTCCTACATGTTCACGGCTTCGCTGCCGCCCTCGATCGTCGCCTCGGTGCGCCAGGCGCTGCGGGTCGTGACGGCGCAGGGCAAGGAACTGCGCAAGCGGCTGTGGGACAACGTCGCCACGCTCTATGACGGCCTGACCGAGCAGGGCTTCAAGCTCGGTCCCGAGCACGGCCCGGTGGTGGGCGTGCACCTGCCCGACCGGATGACCGCGATCGGCTTCTGGCGCGCCATGCTGGATGCCGGCATCTATGTGAACGTCGCCGTGCCGCCGGCCACGCCCAACGGCGTGTCGCTGCTGCGCTGCTCGCTCTGCGCTGCCCACACCAAGGAACAGCTCGAACACATGATCGAGGTCATGACCGGGATCGGCCGCCAGATGGGCGTGCTGGCACCGAAGCTGCGTGTGGTGGCGAGCAAGGGTTGATGAGCAAGTAGCCTCATCCTGAGGAGGCCGCGAAGCGGCCGTCTCGAAGGATGGGCCGCAGACAAAGTGCTCGATCACACCCTTCGAGACGCGCTCCTGCAGGGCGCTCCTCAGGGTGAGGGCTTTTCGTTTAGGCTTAAGTAAAGGTCCCTTGCTACGCTCGGGATGACACGAATGTTCACCCTCGCCCATCTGTCCGATCCGCACCTGCCGATGCCCGAGGCGCGTCCGGGGCAGCTGCTGAACAAGCGGGCGACCGGCTACTTCAACTGGTGGCGCAATCGCCATCGTATCCACGTCCCGCAGGCGCTGGCCGGCATCGTGGCCGATATCAAGGCGCGACGGCCCGACCACATCGCACTGACCGGCGACCTGGTGAACGTCTCGCTGCCGCAGGAGTTCGAGCGCGCCGCCCGGTGGCTGACCGACTTCAGCGGACCCGACCGCATCACCGTCATTCCCGGCAACCACGACGTCTACGTGAAGACCGACTGGGCCGACAGCCTCGGCCGATGGGGCGCCTACATCGCGAGCGACGGTGCGCCGCCGGCCGCGGGCTTCGATGTCTTTCCGACGGTCCGCCGGAGAGGCGAGGTCGCGCTGGTCGGCCTGTCGAGCGGCGTCGTGAAGCCGCCGCTGCTGGCCACCGGCGAGGTCGGCGAGGCCCAGCTTGCGCGCGCCGAGAAGATCCTGGGCGAGCTGGGGCGGCAGGGGCTGTGCCGGGTCGTCATGATCCATCATCCGCCGCTGCCCGAATCGCGCTTCAAGTGGCTGACCGACCGCGCCGCCTTCCGGGCGATGGTGCGGCGGGCCGGCTGCGAGCTGGTGCTGCACGGCCACAACCATCGCAGCGAGGTCGGCCGGATCGACGGGCCGCTCGGGCCGGTGCCGGTGCTGGGCGTCGCCTCGGCGTCGGCGGCGCCCGACAGCAAGTACGGGCGCGCGCGCTATCACCTGATCCGGATCGAGCGCGAGGCGGCGGCCTGGCGCTTCGGCGTGGAAATCCGCGCCCTCAATCCGGCGGCCGACGGCTGCGAGCCGGACGGCGAACTGGTCCTGCACACTCCTGCCTCAATTGAACGATAGATCGGGCGAACAACAAAAATGGCTGCATCAGACATCGTGGTCGCGCCGGTCGCCGGCAAGTCCGACCTAAAAGCCTTCATCGACCTGCCCAAGCGGCTGTTCGCCGGCCACAAGGGCTACACCGCGCATCTCAACGTCGAGCGGCAGGAAGCCTTCTCGCCGAAGAAGAATCCGCTGTTCAAGCATGTCGACGTCGAATTCTTCCTGGCACGCCGTGCCGGCCGGGTGGTCGGCCGCATCACCGCGCAGATCGATCACGCCTATCTCGAGCGCTACAAGGACGACACCGGCCACTTCGGCTGCATCGTCGCCGAGGACGATCCGGCGATCTTCGAGGCGCTGTTCAAGGCCGCCGAGGCGTGGTTGCGCGCCAAGGGCATGAAGCGCGTGACCGGCCCGTTCAGCCTGTCGGTGAACGAGGAAGTCGGGCTGCTGGTGTGGGGCTTCGACAGCCGGCCGATGCTGCTGGTGCCGTACGATCCGCCCTATGCCGGCCCGCGGGTCGAGGCCTGCGGCTACGCCAAGACCAAGGACGTGTTCTCCTACGACTACGATGTCCAGAACGCGCCGGAGACGATCGGCAAGAAACTGATGGCGCGCGCCGGCATGGAAGGCCGGGTCAAGGTGCGCTCGGCCAACATGAAGATGTTCGACGCCGAGGTGCGCACCCTGGTCGGCATCTTCAATGACGCCTGGAGCGACAATTGGGGCTTCGTGCCCTTCACCCAGGCCGAGATCGACCACGCCGCCAAGGCATTCGGGCCGGTGATCGTGCCGGAACTCGCGGTGTTCGTGGAGGTCGACGACGAGGCGGTGGCGTTCATCGTGGCGCTGACCAACCTCAACGAGGCGATCGAGGACTTCAACGGCCGCCTGGGGCCGCTGAACCTGATGAAGCTGCTGTTCCGCATGAAGCTCGCCGGCGTCGGCAGCACCCGCGTGCCGCTGATGGGCGTGAAGAAGAAGTACCGCAACCATCCGCTGATGGGGGCGGGGCTCGCCATGATGGCGATCGACCAGCTGCGCCAGAACGGCAAACGGCTGGGCAAGAAGACCGCCGAGCTGGGCTGGATCCTCGAGGACAACAAGGCGACCAACAACATCATCCGCTCGGTCGGCGGGGTGCACTACAAGACCCACCGC
>CAWUOG010000280.1:0-4357 GCA_963923875.1 uncultured Alphaproteobacteria bacterium | reverse complement strand
ATCCTCGGCACCGAATGGGCGGTCCATCTCGGCATCGTCTATGCCTACCTGCCCTTCATGGTGCTGCCGATCTACGCCAGCCTGGAAAAGCTCGACACTGGCCTGCTCGAGGCCGCCGCCGACCTCGGCGCCACGCCGCTCACGGCGTTCCTCACCGTCACCCTGCCGCTCTCCCTGCCGGGCATCCTGGCCGGCTGCCTGATGATGTTCATTCCGGCGGTCGGCGAATTCGTCATTCCCGACCTGCTGGGCGGCACCCAGACACTGATGATCGGCAAGGTGTTGTGGGACGAGTTCTTCACCAACGCCGACTGGCCGCTCGCCTCGGCGGTGGCGATCTGCCTGCTGGTGCTGCTGGTGGCGCCGATCGCTCTGTTCCAGCGCCAGCAGGCCCGGAGCCTGGAGCGCAAGTCGTGAGAAGCGCACGATGACCGGCCGCGCCCGCTTCGCCTTCGGCGTGCTGGCCTTCGGCTACGCTTTTCTCTACCTGCCGCTCGTTCTGGTGATTGTCTATTCGTTCAACGAATCGCGCCTGGTCACGGTGTGGGCGGGCTTCTCGCTGAAATGGTGGCAGGCGCTGGCCGCCAACGAGGCGATGCTGTCGGCCGCCTGGTTCTCGCTGCGCATCGCCCTGGTGTCGGCCACGGCGGCCTCGGTGCTGGGCCTGGCAGCGGGCTACGTGCTGAGCCGCGCGCCGCCATTCCTTGGCCGCACCCTGTTCGGCAGCCTGGTGATTGCACCGATGGTGATGCCCGAAGTGGTGATGGGGATCTCCATGCTGCTGCTGTTCGTCGGCGCCGACCGGCTGTTTGGCGGACCCGAGCGCGGTTTCCTCACCATCGCCATCGCGCACACGACCTTCGCGCTGTCCTTCGTCGCCATCGTCGTGCAGGCGCGCCTGGCCGATTTCGACCGTGCGCTGGAAGAAGCGGCGATGGACCTCGGCGCCACCCCGTGGGTGACCTTCCTCACCGTCACCCTGCCGTTGATCGCGCCGGCGGTCGCCGCCGGCTGGCTGCTTGCCTTCACCCTCTCGCTCGACGACCTGATCATGACCCAGTTCGTCGCCGGCGGTCAGTCGCAGACGCTCCCGATGCTGGTCTATTCCAGCGTGCGGCTGGGCGTCGATCCGCAGATCAACGTGCTCGCCACCGTGATCGTCGCCATCGCGGCGACGGCGTTGATCATTTCAGGCCGTCTCACTCGGCAACGATAGACACCGGTCGTCGCCGCGCCCTACCATCCCGCAAAGAGCAGCAATGAGGAACGCCCCATGAAGATCGGTGTGTTTGCGACGTTCATGTCGCCCAACGCGACGCCCGGCATGATCCGCGATTTCGGACGGAAGTCGGAGGATCTCGGGCTCGACTCGATCTGGATGGGCGAGCACGTGGCGCTGTTCGAGAAAAACACCTTCGGCTATCCGGGCTCGAAGGACGGCCGCATCCCGGTGCCGCCGGGCGGCGGCATGCTCGACGTCACGGCGACGTTCGGCTTTCTCGCCGCCGGCACGAAGACGCTGAGGTTCGGGACCGGCGTCGCGCTCGTGCCGCAGCGCAACCCGATCTACACCGCCAAGGAGGTCTGCACGCTCGACTGGCTGAGCGACGGTCGATTCGATTTCGGCATCGGCGTCGGCTGGAACAAGGAGGAGGTCGAGGGCTGCGGCTACAGGTGGGAAGACCGCGGCGCGCGCTGCGACGAGTTCCTGACCGTGATGCGCAGGCTCTGGACCGAGCCGGTGGTCGACTTCAAGGGCAAGTGGGTCCAGTTCGAGACGATGAAGATGGATCCCAAGCCGATCCAGAAGCCACACGTGCCGATCATCGTCGGTGGCTATGCCGACGCCGCCTTCCGGCGCGCCGTCGAGTTCGGCGCCGGATGGTACGGCTTCAACCTCGATCCGGAGCGCACCAGGGGCATGCTGGCCAAGCTCGATGCCGCTTTCGCCAAGGCGGGCAAGAAGCGCGGGCCCGACTACCAGATCATCGTCACGCCGCCGATGACCATGAAGATGGACGCCATGCAGGACTACGCCGCGCTCGGCGTGCATCGCCTCGTCGTCAATCTCGGCGGCCAGAAGCCCGAGCAGGTCGCCGTCCGCCTGCCCGAGATCGGCTCGCTGGCGAAAAAGGCGGCCTGAGCGTGCGGCTCGAGACGCTGCTGCCGCTGGGCAAGGTCGACCCCGGCCTGCGGGCGCCGGAGGTTCCGCTCGATCTGCACGCGGTGGCGCACGATGCGCGCCTTCTCGAGGAGATCGGCTACACCGGGCTGGTGGTCGAGGAGACCAAGGACGATCCCTACGTGCTGATGGCGCTTGCCGCCCAGGCGACGAGCAGGCTGAGGCTCGGCACTTCCGTGGCGATGGCGTTCCCGCGCAGTCCGACCATCACGGCGATGAGCGCCTGGACGCTCGCCAAGCTCAGCAGGGGCCGCTTCATCCTGGGGCTCGGGCCGCAGGTGAAGGCGCATATCGAGCGCCGCTATGGCCTCGCCTGGTCGCCGGCCGGTCCATGGATGCGCGAATACGTGAGCGCAGTGCGCGCGGTGTGGCGGCACTGGCAGACCGGCGCGAAGCTCGACGTCCAGGGACCGCATTACACCATCAACCTGATGGTGCCGCTGTTCAATCCGGGGCCGATCGAGCATCCCGACATCCCGGTCCATCTCGCGGCGGTGAACTCGGTGATGTGCCGGGTCGCGGGCGAAGTGGCCGAGGGCATCCGGCTCCATCCGGTCTGCACGCCGTCCTACATCGAGAAGGTCATGCTGCCAGCCGTGCGGGAGGGCGCGGCGAAGTCGGGCCGATCGCTGGCGAACTTCCAGACCTGCATGAAGCCGCTGGTCGCCACGGCGGCGACCGAGGCCGAACTCGTACCGAAGATCCGCGACACGCGGGCCCGCATCTCGTTCTACGCCTCGACGCCACAGTACCGCGCCGCGTTCGACCATCTCGGCCTGGGCGATCTCGCCGACAGATTGAAGTTGCTGTCGCGGGCGCAGCGCTGGGAGGAGATGCCTCAGTACATCGACGACGAGATGCTGAACACCTTCGTCACCATCGGCACCTACGACACGATCGCGAAGAAGCTCACCGAGCGCTTCGGCAACTGCGTCACCGATTGCGAGTTCTCGATCGCGGTCAAAACCGAAGCCGACAAGGAGCGCCTGCGCGCCCTCGCCCGGGAAATCCAGGGCCGGGGAACGGCGCAGGCACAGAAGACGATCGTGGGTTAGAAATTCCTCCCCATTCATAGGGGGAGGTGTCGGCGTCCTGCGCCGACGGAGGGGTCATGGGCCTCGACTCGCTGCTCATGACCCCATCGCCCTCGTATGACGAGGGCACTTCCCCATCTGAATGGGGAAGAGATCCTACACCGGATCCAGCACCACGACCGGGATCTCGCGCGGCGTCTTCTTCTGGTAGTCGACATAGGACGGCCACCACTTCACGGCGTCGTCCCACAGCTTCTGGCGCTCGGCGCCGGAAACGGTGCGCGCCCGGGCCTTCACTGTCTTCGTGCCGATCTGCAACTCGACCTCGGGATTGACGAGCAGATTCTTGTACCAGCCGGGGTGATCCGGCGCCCCGCCCTTGGAGGCGACGATGAACCAGCCATTGCCGGCATTGCCGTAGAACAGCGGAAACAGGTGCTTCGCACCGGTCTTGCGGCCCTTGGTCACCAGCAGCAGCGACGGCACGGTAAGCGGCTTCATCCCGGGGAAGTTGGCGGTGTACATGTGCCCGTCGGTACCGCCGCTCTTCAGGTAGCGCTCGACGTGGTCCTTCATCCATTGCGGCAGGTTCTCGGGCATCTTGGCGTCGATCATGTTCGTCTCCTTGAAGAGTTGGAAATCAGGCCGGCAGCTTGGTCGATTGCCACGTCACCATCTGCCATTTTCCGTGGCGCAACGCATAGACGTCGGTGAAGCGCACGCCGAATTCGTACGGCTTGCCGTCGACGCTGACCTTGATCTGGCATTCGCCAGTCAGCACCACGGTGTTGCCGAGATCCTGGGCCACAACCTTGGACGGCTCGCACGAGGTGTAGACCGTCTTGCCCGACAGCATGTTGTCGATGAGGCTCGTCTTCGTATCGAGCCGCGCCGTCGAGTGCGCGTAGATCAGATCCTCGGCGATCAGCTCGTCGAGCGTCGCGATGTCCTTCTTGGCCATCGCCTGCATGCGCCTCCTGTCGAGGTCGATGATTATCTGTCCGTGACCGGCCATGGCGTCGCTCCTCAGTTGAAGTTCAGTTGAAGTTGAGCTTGAGGCCCGGTGTCGGCCACCGCATGACGCCCAGCCGGCCCGTGTCGGAGAGGGTTATATAGGCAGTCTTCATGTCGGCGCCACCGA
>CAWUOG010000279.1:0-4380 GCA_963923875.1 uncultured Alphaproteobacteria bacterium | reverse complement strand
CATGCCGCCAAGCGCTTCGCCTTCCCAGACATAGTCGATGCCGGCTTCGGAGAGGCTCTTTTGCAGTTGCTCGCGGCTGAATTGTGGAAAGCGACGCGAGTAGGGCATCGAGCGCACATCGACCAGCAACGCCACGCCGCCGCGCACGAGCAAGTCGATTAACTTCTCGATCGGGTGATTGGAATGGCCGATTGTCTTGATCATCACCGGACGATCATGAGGGCAGGCGGCGCACGAGATCGATGAAGCCAAGCGTCGCGGCCGAGCGTTCGTCGCGCCGGCAGGCGAGGTTGAGCGGAACCTTGAGGGCGGGCTTGCCCTTCAGGGGCTTGTAGGTGACGCCCTCCAGCGGCAGGCGGCTGAGCGAGGCCGGCACGATGGTGATGCCGAGGCCTGCCGCCACCAGGTTGAGCGTCGAGACGATGCGCGGCGCTTCCTGGCCAACATGCGGACTGAAGCCCGCTTCGCTGCAGGCGGCGATGATCACGTCGTAGAGCCCGCGGCCGTCGGGGCGGCGATAGAGAATGAACGTCTCGTTGGCGAGATCCTTCAAGGTGAGGTGGGTCCGCTTGGCGAGCGGATGTCGCGCGGGGAAGGCGGCGGCAGTGTCCTCCTGCAGCAACGCGTGCACGGTGATGCCCTCGGGGTCGATCAGGCCGGAACGAATGAAGGCGACGTCCAGCCGGCCGTCGCGCAGGCCGCTCACCATGTCGCCGGAACTGCTTTCTTCCAACACGAATGAGACATCCGGCCGCTTGGTCCGGAACTCACGGATCGCGCGCGCGACCAGCGGATGGAAAGGCGCTGACGTGGTGAAGCCCACCGCGATGCGGCCGACCTCGCCACGTGCGGTGCGGCGGGCGCGAATCTTGGCGTGCTCGGCCTGGGCCAGGATCGCCTCGGCGTCGGCGAGGAAGGAGCGCCCGGCATCGGTCAGGCTGACGCCGCGCGGATGGCGCACGAACAACGCGGCATCGACCTCGCGCTCGAGCGCGCGGATCTGCTGGCTGAGCGGCGGCTGCTGGATGTGCAGCTTCTCGGCGGCCCGGGTGATGTGGCCTTCGTGGGCCACGGTGACGAAGTAGCGGAGGTGGCGCAGTTCCATGGATATGTATCCGATATGGAAGCGTAACTTATCATATATTTGAACACTGGAAGAGTGGCTTCTACGGTCGGGAAATGACCGCACTGCTCGCCTTCTCCCTCTCCGCGCTGATGATCGGCACGGCCCTGCTGTCCGGCGTGTTCGGCATGGCGGGCGGGCTGATCCTGATCGGCGTCCTGCTGGTGATCTTCCCGCTGCCCACCGCGATGGTGCTGCACGCGGTGACCCAGATGGCCTCCAACGGCTGGCGCGCCGTGCTGTGGTGGCGGCACATCGAATGGCGGATCATGGGCTACAGCATCGCCGGCAATCTGGTGTCGGTGGCGCTGTGGTCGATCACGCTCTGGGTTCCCGACAAGGCGGTCGCGTTGGTGATGCTGGGGCTCTCGCCCTTCGTCGTGCGAGCGATCCCCGACCGGGTGATGCCACGGACCTTCGGGCCGTCCCAGGTGTTCGGCACCGGCGTCGTCTCGATGATGCTGATGCTGGTGACCGGCGTGACCGGTCCGCTGCTCGACACGATGTTTCTGCGCTCGAGCCTGGAGCGCAAGCAGATCATCGCGACCAAGGCATGCTGTCAGCTGTTCAGCCACGGTTTCAAGCTGCTCTATTTCGGCGCGCTGATCGAACAGGCGGGCCAGGTCGAGCCGTGGTTCCTCGCCGTCGCCGTCGCCTCGTCGATGGTCGGTACGTCGCTCGGCAAGCTGCTGCTCGAGCGGCTGAGCGACAAGCAGTTCCGCGTCTGGTCGAACCGGCTGATCACCGTGCTCGCCAGCTACTATGTCGGCTATGGCTTGGTGCTGCTGACGGGTATCGCCTGAGGCGTCTCGTCCTTTAAGATGGCGGCGTGCCCATTCCACCAGGCTTCAAGGAAATCGACATAGCAGGCTTCGCCGAGGCGAACGGCCCGTGGTTCGAGAAGCTCGAGGGAGGCCGCCTGATCCGCGGCTTCATGCCCGAGAAGCGCCACGCCAACTCGCTCGGCATCGTGCATGGCGGCATGCTGGCGGCCTTCCTCGATTCGGCGATGGGAACGGCGGTGTTCCACACGCTCGACCGGCGCGCCGTCACCCTGCGGCTGACGCTCGACTTCCTCGGCCCCGGCCGGATCGGCGACTGGCTGCAGGCCGAGGGCGAGGTGGTGAGTCACGACGAGCATGTGGCGCAGGTTCGGGGCCGTCTTTATGGTCCGCGCCACGAGGTGCTGGCCGGATTGGGCGCTTTCGCTCTCCTCAGTCGCATGCGCCAGCCAAGGAACCGAGGTTGAGTTTGTCCGAGTCGAGTGTGAACGAAGATCATCCGCCGGCCGGTTTTCTGAAGGTCGATTTCGATCGCGGCGGCCCGGCCACCTTCAACAGCCATGTCGGCCCGATCTACTGCAAGCGCGGCGACAAGGGCACGCGAGAGGAATTCGTGCTGGGCATCCGGGTGCGGCAGCACATGTGCAACCCGGCGGGCAGCCTGCATGGCGGCATGATGACGATGGTCGCCGACCTGGTCGGGACGATGGGCGGCGGCGCGTTGGCCGGCCTGCGAAAATTCCTGCCGACGGTCAGTCTCACGTGCGATTTCGTGGCGCCGGCCAAGGTCGGCGACTGGGTCGAGGGCCGGCCCGAGCTGGTGCGGCAGACGCGCTCGCTGCTGTTCACCAACATCTACCTGACGGTGGGCGAGGAGAAGATCCTGCGCGCTTCGGCGATCGCCAAGATCCCCTCGGGCGACGGTCCGGCGTTCAGCCGCGCCAGGCTAGACCGAGGCGCCGAAATGACTTCCAAGGGCCCGCCGGCCTGAGTCGGTGAGGCGCACGGTGCGGCCGCGGCGCAAGCGCTCGGCCCAGCCCTTCTTGAAGAACGTGTCGGCGATCGCCGCTCCCAGCGCCCCCGAGATGTGCGGTCGCCGCTCGCTCCAGTCGAGGCACTGCCGCGCGAAGTGACGCGATCCCGCACGCTTTGCGCCCGCGAGATCGACGCCGATGCGGTGGCAGAACAATTCGCCGGAGTCCGTGAGCTTCCAGTCGCGCGGGCCCTTGGGCTCGAGATGGCCGTGCTGGGTCAGCGAATCGGTGACGGCAATGCCGACCTGGCCGGCGAGATGGTCATAGCAGGTGCGGCAGAAGCGAAGATCCGGATCGCGCCGCCAGGCGGCGGTCTTCGAGGCCGGTGCGGCGCGTTGGCCGGCGAGCGCCATCAGCGATTCGATGGCATGCGCCACCTCGGGCGAGGCGAGCCGGTAGAAGCGGTTCCGGCCCTGGGCGCGGGCGGCCAGCAGGTTGGCCTCGACCATGCGCGAGAGATGTCCGCTTGCGGTCTGCGCCGTGACGCCCGCGGTGAGCGCCAGTTCGGATGCGGTGTGGGCGCGGCCGTCCATCAGGAGCTGCAGCATGGCGGCACGTGCCGGGTCGCCCATCAGGGCGGCAACTTCGGACAGGGCATTGACGGTCAGCATGGGGCGGACTCTAGGTGCGCGCGCGCGAGGCCGCCACGTCCAATAGTTCGGTGCAGGCCGAAGAGTTCCGTGTTGTCGGGGTCAGCGCCATCTGGGATTGGCGATGGCGATCTTGTCGGCGATGGTGGCATCGAGATGGGCCAAAAGGGCGGCATCGCGCTCGTCGCGCTCGCCGGCGCGCAGCTGGCGGGCAAGTTCGCGGTTGAGGTCCGCCAGTGTGCCGTCGCGCCCGAGCAGCGCCTTGAGCCGAGCCAGCTCGCGCGCATCGGCCTCGGGACCGAGGCGCCATTCGCGTTCGAGGATCGCCAGCGAATTCACGGCGACGCGCATCTGGAAGCCCAGCCGCGGATCGGCCTTGTCGAGGGCCGGTGTCGCTTCCTCGCGCAGGAAGTCTGTGATGGCGGCGAGGAACTCCGGAGCGGTCGGGCGGTCCTGCGCCATGTCAGCTTGCCTCCTTCAGGAGTTGCAGCAGGTCGAATTCGGTCTCGACGGCGCGCCGGCCGATCGAAGCCATCTCCATCGATTTCAGCGCGCCGGACAGGTGCTTGTAGGCCTGGGTATGGCAGATGATGCCCCAACGCACCGTGCCGAAGACCTCCCACCAGTGCGCGCGTGCGGGATCGACCTTGCCGCCGCCGGCGCTTTCGTAGGCTGCCCACATCTCCTCGCGGCTGCCGAAGCCGCCGGCCGGCTTGTCGATGCTGCCAAACCGCCAGCTCTTGATGCAGACCCATCCGAGGTCCTCTACGGGATCGCCCAGGTGCGCGCCTTCCCAGTCGAGGATCGCGGTCACGCCAGTCTCGTCGACCAGATAGTTGCCCGTGCGGTAG
>CAWUOG010000278.1:0-4381 GCA_963923875.1 uncultured Alphaproteobacteria bacterium | reverse complement strand
CCCCCCCGGCCAGGGGTGAACCTTAGCTCCTCAGCCCTTCACGGCAGGAGCTACCGACCGGGCCATGGCCAGTACGCGCTTGTCGGCCATCGCCTCGCCCATCAGCATGAAGCCGACTGGCAGTTCGCCGGGCGCATGGCAGGGCAGGCTGATAGCACAGCGGTCGAGAAAATTACCGACCGTCGTGTTGCGCAACAGCAGCATGTTCTTCCTGGTGAAGCCGTCGGCGGTGCTCACTTCCTCGATGGTCGGCGCGACAATGGCGCAGGTCGGCATGACGATGGCGTCATAGTTCTGTGTCACGGCCGACACCCGCTTCTGCAAGCTGGCACGCGCCGCCAGAAGATCGATGTAGTCAGCCGCACTCATCTCCTTGCCGCGCATGATACGAGGGTGGACCAGCGGGTCGTACACGTTGCCGCGGCGGGCAATCAGCTTCTGGTGCCAGGCGAAAGCCTCGGACGCGGCGAAACCGCCCTTGGCATTGATCGCCGGCAGTTCGTTCAGCTGGGGCAGATCGACCTGCTCGACCCTCACGCCCCTGGCGGCCAGCGCATTGCAGGCACGCTCGAAAGCCTTGGCGACGACCGCATCCAGTTCGTCCATGACGAACTGCCTGGGAACGCCGAAGCGCAGGCCCGCCAGCGGTACGGCCTCGGGCACGGCGATTGGCCCATTCGCGCATTCCCCCGCAAACACCGCATCGACGATGGCGCAGCATTCGACCGAATTGGCCAATGGCCCGATCGAATCGAGCGACGTGGAAAGCGGCACCACGCCATCGATCGGCACGCGCCGCGCCGTCGGCTTGAAGCCGACGATGCCGCATACGGCGGCCGGAATGCGTACCGAACCGCCGGTGTCGGTGCCGAGTGCGGCGACGGCCATGCGATCGCCGACCGAGACAGCCGCCCCCGAGGAGGATCCGCCCGGCACGCGCTTGCGATCGGCCGGATTACCCGGTGTGCCATAGTGCGGGTTGGCACCGACGCCGGAGAAGGCGAATTCGCTCATGTTGGTGCTGCCGACGATCACGGCGCCGGCGGCGCGCAAACGCGCCACCACGGGCGCGTCAGTCTTGGCGGGCGGCGCGTCGTCGAGAGCCTTCGAACCCGCAAGTGTGGTCTCGCCCGCGACGTCGCAGAGATTCTTGATCGACACCGGAATGCCGGCGAGTGGACCCGCCGCCAGCCCCGCCTTGCGTTGCTGGTCGCTGGCTTCGGCAGCGGCAAGAGCCTGAGCCTTCCAGACCTTCACGAAGGCGCGCTTTCCCTCGCCCTTCGGATCCTCGATGCGCGCCAGCGCTTCTTCCGTGAGCTTGCGCGAGGTCGTGAGACCCGCTGCCAACTCGGCAGCGAGCTGGAGGATCCCGGGATTCGCCTGGGGATTGGCCATTGGACTCCTTACTTCGCCCGGTTCTTCACCAGATCGTCGACAACAGCCGGGTCGGCCAGGGTCGAGGTGTCGCCCAGGTTGCTGAAATCGTTCTCGGCGATCTTGCGCAGGATGCGGCGCATGATCTTGCCCGAGCGTGTCTTCGGCAGGCCCGGCGCCCACTGGATGGCGTCGGGCGTGGCGATCGGGCCGATCTCCTTGCGCACCCATGCCACCAGTTCCTTGCGCAGTTCCTCGCTGGGATTGAGCCCGGCATTCAAGGTGACGTAGGCGTAGATGCCCTGGCCCTTGATGTCGTGCGGGAAGCCGACGACGGCCGCCTCGGCCACGAGCTTGTGCGCCACCAGCGCGCTCTCGACTTCGGCGGTTCCGATGCGATGGCCAGAGACGTTGATCACGTCATCGACGCGGCCGGTGATCCAGTAGTAGCCGTCCTCGTCGCGCCGCGCGCCGTCGCCGGTGAAGTACTTGCCAGGGTAGGTCCTGAAATAGGTATCGATGAAGCGCTGGTGGTCGCCGTAGACCGTGCGCATCTGGCCGGGCCACGAATCGATCAGGCAGAGATTGCCGGTGCAGGCGCCTTGCAGCTCCTTGCCCTCGGCATCGACCATGACCGGCGTCACGCCGAAGAACGGCTTGGTCGCCGAACCGGGCTTCAGCTTGGTCGCGCCGGGCAGCGGCGTGATGAGGATGCCGCCGGTCTCCGTCTGCCACCAGGTGTCGACGATCGGGCAGCGGCTGTCGCCCACCACCTTGTAGTACCAGAGCCAGGCTTCGGGGTTGATCGGCTCACCGACCGACCCGAGCAGGCGCAGGCTCTTGCGCGTCGCCTTCTTCACCGGAGCTTCGCCCTCGCGCATCAGCGCGCGGATCGCCGTCGGCGCGGTGTAGAAGATGTTGACCTGGTGCTTGTCGATCACCTGCCAGAAGCGGCTGGAGTCGGGATAGTTCGGCACGCCCTCGAACATCAGGGTGGTGGCGCCGTTGGCCAGCGGTCCATAGAGGATATAGCTGTGGCCGGTCACCCAGCCGACGTCGGCTGTGCACCAGTAGATGTCGCCGTCGTGATAGTCGAAGACGTACTGGTGCGTCATCGAGGCGAAGACGATGTAGCCGCCCGTCGTATGCAACACGCCCTTGGGTTTGCCGGTCGATCCGGACGTATAGAGAATGAACAGCGGGTCTTCCGCACCCATCGGTTCGGGAGCGCAGTCCGGCTTCACCTTGGCGGCGATCTCGTGCCACCACACGTCACGGCCGGCCTCCCAGCCGGTCTTGCCGCCGGTGTGCCGGACCACCAACACCTTCTTCACCATCGGACACTTCTTCAGCGCCTCGTCGGTGTTGCCCTTGAGCGGAATCGGCTTGCCGCCGCGCAGGCCCTCGTCGGCGGTGATGACGACATTGCTGTCGCAATCCTGGATGCGGTTGGCGAGGCTGTCCGGCGAGAAGCCGCCGAACACCACGGAGTGGATCGCGCCGATGCGCGTGCAGGCCAGCATCGCGTACGCCGCCTCGGGAATCATCGGCAGGTAGATCGTGACGCGATCGCCTTTCTTGACGCCGAGCTCCTTCAGCGCGTTGGCCATGCGGCAGACTTCGGCATGCAGCTCGCGATAGGAGATCTTCTTGCTCTTGGCCGGGTCGTCGCCCTCCCAGATGATCGCGGTCTGGTCGCCACGCTTGGCGAGGTGGCGATCGATGCAGTTGGCCGAGACGTTCAACACGCCGTCATGGAACCAGCGGATGCGAACTTGGCCGTTGTAATCGACGTCGCGCACAGCGCCGGGGCTGTATGGCTTGATCCAGTCGACGCGCTTGCCGTGCTCGCCCCAGAACTTCACCGGATCCTTGACCGAGGCTTCGTACATCGACTTGTACTTGGCGTCGTCGACATAGGCGCGCTTGGCCCAATCCGGGGTGACGGCGATCAGTTCGTCGCTCATGGCGTTCCTCTCCCGCAGTGCCTTAGTGGCTAAATTAAGCGGGTTTTAGCGCGCCCAAGCGCTGCCACGCAAACCAGCCGAAGGCCAGGATGACGAGCGGCATCAACGGCAAGTCGAGGCGGTTCAGGATCATGCCGAGTGTCGGAATGAGCCACAGCATGAGCAGCACCAGCCGCTCCATCGGCCTGAAACCATCGGCGATTCCGAGGCGGAACATCGCCACCGCGGCCGGCATGAGCAGCAACAGGTCGTAGTTCAGGGTGTAGGGCGAGACGAGGAACGTCGCCGTCGCCAGCACGGCGATCCGTGCGTCACTCTGTCCCTTTCGACTAAAGGATAACCACACGGCCGCCATCGCGAGCAGCGCGCCCGCGGTCTGGACGAGCCCGCTCACCGCCGGCGGCAGGCCGACGATGCGGGCCGCTGCCAGCAGGGTCGTCATGTGCATGAAGATGCGTTCGAACATCTCCTCGACCACCCGCGGTCCCGCAGCCTCGCGAGCGGCATCGAGGAATGCGAGCCAGAACGCCGGCCCGAACAACGCGGCCGACACCAGCATCAGTACCAGCACGGTTGCCGCCATCGAAGCGAGTGCCCGCCACTGCCGTGCCGCCAACAGGGCGAGCGGCACCAGCACCCAGATCTGCGGCTTGTAGCTCAGGAGGCCCAGGAGAATGCCGGCCAGCACCGGCGAGCGCGCCAGCAGCTGCAGGCCGCCATAGAAAAGCGCGACGCTGAGGAAGGTGTTCTGGCCCGCCAGCACGACCCAGACCGCGGCGGGCGACATCAGCACCACGAGCCAGCCCCAAGGATCGCGCCTGACCTCGGCCGCCGTGGCGAGCGCCATCGTACCGGTCATGAAGGCGCCGTATGCCTTGGCGACGCCGAGCAGGCCGAACGGCACCAGCATCAGCAGCCAGATCGGCGGATAGAAGAACGGCCGGAAATGCACCACGTTGGGAAAGCGGTCCGCGAACAGCACGTTCTGGTAAGCCGTGAAGGCGTCGATGTCGTAGACGATCGCCAGCTTGCCCTCGAGC
>CAWUOG010000277.1:0-4406 GCA_963923875.1 uncultured Alphaproteobacteria bacterium | reverse complement strand
GGCAACACCAACGCGCCGTGCATCATGATCGGCGAGAAGTGCGCCGCGATGGTCCTCGCCGCGGCCGGCCAGGAGCGCCGGGCGGCTTGAGCGGCAGACGAACTCCCCCGCGCGGGCCCATGACGATCGCCACGGCGGCATGGACGACATCACGATCCTGAAGGACGTGCCGGGCGGGAACTGATTGGATTTTCAACGGCGCCCGCGGAAGACGAGGGCTGCCAAGGGTCGGAGGAAACGGCATGGGGGCGCGGACGGGCGCGCAGTTCCTGGAGGGACTGCGCAGGACCAGGCGGGAGATCTGGGTCGACGGCGAGCGGGTCGACGACGTCACCGTCCATCCCAAACTGGCCGGCGGCGCCCGGAGCCTGGCCGGAATCTTCGACCGCCAGCACCGCTTCGCCGCAGAGTGCCTGTACGAGGATCCCGAGGCCGGCGGGCCGACCAACGTCAGCCACATGCTGCCACGGTCGAAGGACGAGCTGTGGCGGCGCCATGCGGGACTCGTGCGGCTGTCGGAAGGCTCGATGGGCATCATGGGCCGCACGCCCGACTACATGAACATGAAGTTCTCCGCCTTCGCGTCCGCGCCGAACGTGTGGGCCGGCGCCGACGGACGCAACGAGCGCGGCGCCCGCAACATCGTGAACTATCAGCGCTTCCTGGCGCGCGGCGACGTCTCGCTGACCCACACCATCATCCAGCCCACCGTCGACAAGCGCACCGACGCCCGCCTCGTCGGCAACAAGGTCTCGGTGCGCAAGGTCGGCGAGACGAAGGACGGCATCGTCGTGCGGGGCGCCCGCGTGCTGGCCACCCTCGCCCCCTACGCCGACGAGCAGACGGTCTATCCCGGCCAGCCCATTCCGCCGGATGCGACGGACTACGCCGTGGCCTTCGCGATCCCGCTCGACACGCCGGGCCTGAAATTCCTGTGCCGGGATTCGGCCGCGGCGCCGGGCGTCGACCCGTTCGACAAGCCGCTGTCGACGCGCTTCGACGAACAGGACGCGGTCTGCCTGTTCGACAACGTCGTGGTGCCGTGGGACCGCGTGTTCATCGACGGCGACGTGAAGATCTACAATTCGATGCGCGACACCGGCTATGCCGCCAACATGGTGACGCATGCCGCCATCCGGGCGCACACCAAGCTGGAATTCGCCTACGGGCTGGCGACGCGGATGGCCGAGCTGATCGGCGATCATGCGCCGGCGACCATCGAGATGCTGGGCGAGATCGCCTGCTATGCGCGCCTGACCGCCAACGCCGTGGAGCTGTCGCTGGAGCAGGCGGAGGAGCGAGCCGACGGCTACTGGTTCCCCAGCAGTGCCGTGCTCGAGCCGATCCGGGCGATCCTGCCGAGCTGGATGCCGCGGGTGGCGGAGATCATCACCCTGATCGGGAGTCACAATCTGCTGGCCACACCCAGCCGTGCGCAGCTCGACGATCCGGCCCTCAGGCCGCTGCTCGACGAGATGCTGCACGGCGCCGACGGCGCCTCGGCCGAGGAGCGCGCCCAGGTCTTCCGGCTGGCGTGGGACTTCGTCGGGTCTTCGCTGGCCGGCCGCGGCTTCCTGTACGAGCGCTTTTACCTGACCTCGGGGCCGCGGATCAGGCAGCTGCTGCACCAGCGCCTCTACGACCGCACGCGCTCGCGGGCGCTGCTTGCAGATATGATGTCACGCCCGCCGGCAGGGTGACGTCGCCCGCGGCCGTCCGGCCCTTGCGGCCTCGCGGTTGCACCCGAAACGCTGTCGCCGAATACTGAACGCTGCAAACGAACGCCCCAACAGCCGATCAGGAGGAGAAGCCGATGTCGTTTTACCGAGGCATGACCTGCGAGAACGTGACGATCAAGGGCGACAAGGGAACGCCGATCACGGCCTACGTCGCCAAGCCCGCCGGTCCGGGCAAGTTCCCCGGCGTCGTCCTGATCCATCACCTGCCGGGCTGGAGCGAACTCTACATCGAGACCACCCGCCGCTTCGCCCACCACGGCTACATGGCGATCTGCGCCAACCTCTACCAGCGCGAGCAGGGTGGCGGCAGCGACGGCAATCCCGACGATGTCGCGGCCAAGGTCCGCGCCGACGGCGGCATCGCCGATTCCCAGATGGTCGGCGACACCGCGGCGGCCGTGGCGTGGATGCGCGCGCAACCCGAGAACAACGGCAAGGTCGGCCTGTTCGGTTCGTGCTCGGGCGGCCGGCATGCCGTCATCTATGCCTGCCAGAAGAAGGACGTCGACGCCTGCGTCGACCTGTGGGGCGGCCGGGTCGTGATGGGCAAGGAGGAACTCAACGCCAAGACGCCGGTGGCGCCGATCGACATGACCAAGGACCTCTCCTGCCCGCTGCTCGGCCTGTTCGGCAACGACGACCGCGCACCGAGCCCCGAGCAGGTCAACCAGCACGAGGCCGAACTCAAGCGGCTCGGCAAGAGCTACGAGTTTCACCGCTACGACGGCGCCGGCCACGGCTTCTTCTACTGGCACCGGCCGCTCTACCGGGTCGAGCAGGCGATGGACGGCTGGAGCAAGGTGTTCGCGTTCTTCGGCAAGCACCTGGCCAAGTAGGAGACGACGACCATGTGCACCTCGATCGTCGAGATCACCGAAGCCGAAGGCATGGCCAAGCGCGGTGACGAATGGTTCCCGCTCACGCAGGCCGTGGTCGCCTACGACCACGCGCGTCACGCCCCGCTGGGCGACGTGATCACGCTCGACTTCTTCAACAAGGACCTCGATGTCGGCGCGCGCGCCGGGGTCGAGATCACGCTGGAATCGGCCAAGGCGCTGCGGGCGGCTCTCGACCGCGCGATTGCCGCGGCCGAGTTCGAGGAAGCCGAAGTGCGGGGCAAGGGAGCGCCGGTCCGCCTCGTCCGCGCCGCCTGACCGGAGGCCGCCCTGCATCGCGAAAGGGCCCTGATTTCAGGGCCCTTTTCCTTTGGCCGGGCGGCAAAATGGGCCATTCGCCGGGGTGGCCGGACGCCGTCCCCGCCGCTAAAACGTGGGCCCAAGATCGACACCGGTTCATTACCCCGAAAGGGCTCGCGCAAATGGCATCGAAGACCGTCCTCATCGACCGGCATCCCGGCCGCTCCACGCAGACGATCGGAATCGCGCGCGTTCTGGGCACCGATCCCGACCTGATCCACGAGCCGTCGGTCGGTGTCGTCGGCACCAAGGGCGACAGCCAGTGCTACATCGGCGTCATGTCCAAGGTCGAGGCGATCCACGAGCGCCTGAAGGCCCGCATCGGCACCGACCAGGGCCAGCTCAAGATGCGCCTGGTCCAGCCCGAATACACGATCGCCACCTCCGACGGCATCCGCAACGGCACGCGCGAGATGCGCTACTCGCTGATCGGCCGCGAGGTCACCAACGACGCGCTGTGCGAACACCTGAGCGCCACCGGGCTCGCCGGCACCATCGCCGTCGTGGCCTGCGACAAGCCGCCGGTCGGCACGCTCGCCGCCCTGCTCGAGCACAATCAGCCGGCAATCATCATGTCGGACGGCTCGATCCATCCCGGCCACGATCCCAAGACCGGCGAGACGATCGACCTCGTGACCGCGTACCAGGTCGCCGGCCATCCGGACGCAGAGTATCGCCATCACATCGCCTGCCACGCCTGCCCGGGCTACGGCTCGTGCGGCGGCATGTTCACCTACAACACCATGCAGACCTTCATCGGCGTGGTCGGCATGCAGCCGCTGCACATGGTGGCGCCGCCGTCCGACGATCCGCGCCGCACCTCCGAGTTCGCCGACCAGCTCGTGGGCTACCTCGCCGAGCTGATCAAAAAGAACCTCAGGCCGCGCGACATCGTCGGCCGCGATTCGCTGCGCAATGCCGTGATCGTCGCCATGGCGGTCGGCGGCTCGACCAACGTCGTGCTGCACGCGCCGGAGATCGCGCGCGCCGCGGGCTTCGCCGACTTCTGGAAGGAAGTCATGACGCCGGAGGAATTCAACTACCTCTCGCAGCACCTCGTGCCGGTGCTCACCGACGCGCGGCCGTACGGCAAGTATTCGATGGTCGACATCGCCGACGTGGGCGGCGTGCAGGTAATCGTCAAGGAACTGCTCGATGCCGGCCTGCTGAACGGCGACGTCATGACCTGCACCGGCGAGACCCTGGCGGCACAGGTCCAGCGGCTGGGTGGCAAGCGTGCCGACGGCAAGGTCGTGCACGCCGTCGACAAGCCCTACAAGCCGACCGGCGGCCTGCGCGTGCTGGGCGGCAACCTGTCGCCGGACTTCTCGGCGATCCTGAAGCTGGCGGGCGTCGAGGGCGGGCTGGAGAACAACACCTTCCGCGGCAAGGCGCGCGTGTTCGAAGGCGAGCAGGCGTTGCTCGAGGCGCTCGACAAGAATCCGGGGCAGTTCCAGAACCACGACATGGT
>CAWUOG010000276.1:0-4410 GCA_963923875.1 uncultured Alphaproteobacteria bacterium | reverse complement strand
GGAGGAAACAGAACCATGGCGCATGCGCTCCGCGACAAGGCGGCGATCAGCGGAATCGGCGAAACCGCATACACGCGCGGCACGTCCAAATCGGGCCTGGCGCTTCAGCTCGAAGCCAGCCTGAAGGCGATCGAAGACGCCGGCCTCTCGCCGCGCGACATCGACGGCATCGTGCCCTACTTCCCCGGCGGCGGTATCGCGGAAGACTTCATCGCCAATCTCGGCCTGCCCGACGTGACACTGTCGTTGTTCGTGCCGATGGGCGGCGCCACCTGCGTCGCCGCGATCCAGAGTGCGGCGATGGCGGTGGCGACCGGCGTCTGCAAGAACGTCCTGATCTCGGTCGGCCGCACAGGATATTCCGGTGCCAGGGTCAGCACGCGCCTGCAGCAGTTCCCGCAATTCGCGCTGGCGGCGGAGTTCGAACTGCCGATCGGCATGTTCGCGCCGGCGCAGCTCTATGCTCAGGGCGCGCGCCGGCACATGGAGCTCTACGGCACCACGCCGCGGCATTTTGCCGAGGTTGCCGTGACCATGCGCGAGCACGCGATCCTCAATGGCAACGTGGTGATGAACAAGCCGCTCACCGTCGAGGACCACCATGCCTCGCGCATGATCTCCGATCCGTTCCGGCTGTTCGACTGCAGTCTCGAAAGCGACGGTGGCGCCGCCATCGTGGTGAGCGCGGCCGACCGGGCAAAGTCGTTGCGCAAGCCGCTGGTCACCGTGATGGGCGTGGCCGAGGGCCATCCCGAATCCCCGGCCTCGATCGCCCAGCGTCCCGATCTGCTCGAATTCGGTCTCGTCAAGGCGGCGAAGCGTGGCTACGAGATGGCAGGCGTCGGGCCGAAGGACATGAACCTCGCCGAGATCTACGACTGCTTCACCTTCACGGTGATCCGCCAGCTCGAGATCCTGGGTTTCTGCAAGACCGGCGAGGGCGGGCCGTTCGTCATGGACGGCCGCATCAAGTTGGGCGGCGCGTTGCCGATAAACACGCACGGAGGCCTGTTGAGCCAAGGGCATGTCGTCGGTCTCAACCATGTGATCGAGCTGACCCGGCAATTGCGCGGCGAAGGCGGCAAGGCGCAGGTCGCCAAGGCCGAGATGGGCCTGGTTACCGGCTATGGCGACATGGGCGACGGTTCGATCGCCATCCTGAGGAGGGCGGCATGAGCGGCACTTCCACGCCCGCGGCTCCCGAGCGGCCGCTGCCCACTCCGACCCGCGAAAGCCAGCCTTTCTGGGACGGCATGCGTGAAGGCCGCTTTCTGCTGCAGCATTGCGCCTCCTGCGGCAAGGTCAGGCACTATCCGCGTCCGGTCTGCCCGCACTGCTTCTCGCTCGAAAGTGAGTTCAAGGAAGCGCCCATCACCGGCAAGATTCACACTTGGACGGTGTGCCACCATCCGTTCAATTTTTTCTTCAAGCAGCAGGCGCCCTACATCGTGGCGCTGGTCGACATGGATGCGGGTGTCCGGGTGAATGCGCCGTTGCGTGGTGTCGCCGAAGGCGACCTCAGGATCGGCCAGAAGGTTCGGCTCGGATTCGAGCCGGTAACCAAAGAGGTGACGTTGCCGTTTTTCGTCGCCGCATGAGAACCGACAAGAAAAGGCGTAAAGGGAGGATCGCGTGAATCGTTCGACGTTCGTCGCTGTCGCACTGGCGGCCGCGCTGCTGCCACTCGGCGCCGTCGCTCAGACCGACTGGCCGACCAAACCAGTCAGCATGGTCGTGCCCTATCCGCCGGGCGGCGTGAACGATGCCGTAGCGCGCGTCTATGCCGACAAACTCACGGGCGATCTCGGCAAAACGGTGCTGGTCGACAATCGTGCCGGCGCGGCCACGACGGTCGCGTCGAACTACGTCGCCAAGGCATCGCCCGATGGCTACGTCATCTACGCAGGCGGGACGTCGTTGGTCATCAACCCGACGCTCACGGGCCAGGTCCAGTACGATCCTCACAAGAGCTTCGAGCTCGTGTCGCTAATGAGCTTCACGCCCTTCATCCTGCACGTGAATGCCGACTTTCCGGCCAAGAACATGGCCGAGTTGATCGCCCTCGTGAAAGCCAACCCCGGCAAGTTCAATATCGCCAGTTCCGGCGTCGGCGCCACCAATCACATGGCCGCCGAGCTGTTCAAGGCGCGCGCCGGACTGAATCTCACCCACGTGCCTTACAAGGGCGGTGCACAGGCGGGCCAGGATGTCGCCGCTGGCAATGCACAAATGATGTTTTCGGCGTCTCTCGAGGCCAAGCCGTTTCTGGACTCCAAGAAGACGCGAGCAATCGCGATCTCGAGCCTGACGCGCTCGCCGGCGTTTCCGGACATTCCGACGGTCGCGGAAGCGGCGAACCTGCCGGACTTCCAGGCGATCTTCTGGCAGGCGATGGTGGTTCCCGCCGGTACGCCCAAGCCGATCATCGACAAGCTGCAGAAGGCGCTGGCCAAGGTGGCCGCCGATCCCGAGGTGATCGAGAAATTCAAGGTCCAGGGGGTCGAGATCCGGAGCTCGACGCCCGAGGAACTGAAGGCCTTCTATCTCAAGGAAGAGAAGGTCTGGACGACCCTGATCAAGGAACAGGGCATCAAGCCGGACTGACGGCACCCGTTCCCGCGCCGCCACCTAGTTGGGGCTGCGCGACTCGCGTGTCAGGAATTGGGCGATCGCGTCGGCGGCATCCTCGCCAAACAGGTCGGGAAAGTAGTGACTCGATCCCTCGATCGTGACCTTGCGTACGTCCGAGGGCAGTTTCGACTCGAGATTGGTGACGACCTCGTCCTTGCCCGCGATCACCACCAGGGTGGGATGGCCGGTGCGGACGGCCAGCTGCGGCGGCAACTCGGCGTAGCTATCGAGGAAGGTGGCGCCCAGAACGGTCGCCTGCTTGCAATTCAGGAAGTCGACGGTGAGCTTCTTCAGCGGGTCTTTGCGTGCCTCGGCCAATGCCGGCGCCAGCGGGTGGGCATAGGCCTTTTCATAGGCGTGAGCGATTTCCGACGAAATGGCGAATGACGGAGCGACCAGCACCACGCGCCGTACCGTCGGCAATGCCGGCCCCATTGCGGCGACCTGCGCGCCACCGCGCGAGTATCCCAGGATATCGACGGCTCGTGCGCGCTGGCCATACAGCCAATCGACCCAGCTCGCCGCCTCGCGCTCTGCGCCGGCAATGGCGTAATCGTGAGTGGCGTCGCAGGCTCGCGGCCCTTTGCGATCGTCGATGCCCAGCGAGAGGTTGACCGCGAGCGAGCTGCGGCCGCGCGCGATGAGGTTCCTCTGCAAGGCCGCAATGGTCTCCTGGCCATAGTGCGAAAGCATGCCATGCACGATCAGCAGCACCTCGTTGTCGCCGATCGTCTTGTCCTTAGGCGTCTCGAGATTGCCGTTGAGACGCAGCTGGCCGGGCTTGATCTGGACCGGCTCGGCGCGCGCAGGCATCGCCGCTGCAATCGCCGAGATAGTGACGGCGGCGAGAGAGGCGATTTTCAACATGCCGCGTTTGATGGCGCTCAACATTGTTTCAACCTCTTGCGGAGCGTCCGCAATCTATCACATTGGAAAACGGCAAGACGTTTCCCAGCCTCCCCCTTGAAGGACAGAAAAATCCAATGAAGTCAGTGTCGGTAGCAGCATTTTCGATTGCCCTGATAGTCGCGGCCGGTACCGTAGCCGCCCAATCCGGAGAGCCCGCCAAGGGTGAACGCTTGTTCAATCAGCAATGCAAGTCCTGCCATACCGTCGACAAGGGCGGCGCCAACGGTATCGGTCCCAATTTGTTTGGCATGTTCGGTCGCAAGGCGGGTGCAACCGAAGGCTTCGCTTCATCGGATGCGATGAAGAAGTCGGGCATCGTCTGGGATGATGCTTCGCTCGCCGACTACCTGAAGGACCCCAAGAGCAAGGTGCCCGACACCAGGATGGTCTATGCGGGCCTGAAGCGACCCGATCAGCTCGCGGACATGATCGCCTATCTGAGGAAAGCGACTCAGTAGATGCATCTCCGCTTCTTCTTCGTTGCCATGGCGCTGGCGGTGTCTGCAACGGCGGCTTCCGCCCAGCCTGTGCCATTGCAGCTTGGGGGGGCGGCAGCCGTGACGCCGTGGGCGCGCTATGGTGACTGGAACAAGATGCGCTGGGACAATTTCAATACGCTCGCCCAGCCGAAGCTGACGCCGCCGCATGGCGGAGAGATCGCCGTCGGGGAGATTGTCGGCGACCCCGTGAATGGCCAGAAGCTTGCCTTCGACCGCAGCCGTGGCGGCGGCTGCCTGGCCTGCCATGTCATGGGGCCGCGGACGCAGGCGCTGCCGGGCAACGTCGGGCCGGACCTTTCGGAGATCGGCAAGGCAGGCCGAACCGACCAGTGGCTGTTCAACTACGTGTTCGACCCACGGGTCCAGAACC
>CAWUOG010000275.1:0-4418 GCA_963923875.1 uncultured Alphaproteobacteria bacterium | reverse complement strand
CCCCGGCTCAGTTGCCGGAGCCCGTCTTCTTGTTCTTGTCGGTCACATCCTCGAACTCGGCGTCGACGACCTTCTCGTTCTTCGCCTCGTTCGTGCCACCGCCGCCGGGAGCGCCGGCACCTGCAGCGCCCGCCGCTCCGGCCTGGGCCGCATCGGCCTGCTGGGCCTTGTACATCGCCTCGCCGAGCTTCATCGCGACCTGGGCGAGTTCGTTGGTCTTGTTCTTGATGGCCTCGGCTTCTTCGCCCTTCAGCGCTTCCTTGAGAGCTTCCATCGCGGTCTCGATCTGGCCCTTCTCGGCCGCCGCGACCTTGTCGCCGTACTCCTTCAGGTGCTTCTCGGTCGAATGCACCAGGGCCTCGCCCTGATTGCGCGCGTCGATCAGCTCACGCTTCTTCTTGTCTTCCTCGGCGTGCAGCTCGGCATCCTTCACCATCTTCTGGATGTCGGCCTCGCTGAGGCCACCCGAAGCCTGGATGCGGATCTGCTGCTCCTTGTTGGTGGCCTTGTCCTTGGCCGACACCTGCACGATGCCGTTGGCGTCGATGTCGAACGTGACCTCGATTTGCGGCATGCCACGCGGCGCCGGCGGGATGCCGACCAGGTCGAACTGACCGAGCAGCTTGTTCTGGGCGGCGATCTCGCGCTCGCCCTGGAACACGCGGATGGTCACCGCAGTCTGGTTGTCCTCGGCCGTCGAGAAGGTCTGGCTCTTCTTGGTCGGGATCGTGGTGTTGCGTTCGATCAGGCGGGTGAACACACCGCCCAGCGTCTCGATGCCGAGCGACAATGGGGTCACGTCGAGCAGCAGGACATCCTTGACCTCGCCCTTCAGCACGGCCGCCTGGACCGCGGCGCCCACCGCGACGACTTCGTCGGGGTTGACGTTACGGGCCGGCTCCTTGCCGAAGAACTGCTTCACGACCTCGATGACCTTGGGCATGCGGGTCATGCCGCCGACCAGGATCACCTCGTCGATCTGACCGGCCTGCAGGCCGGCATCCTTGAGCGCCGCCTTGCACGGCTCGAGCGTGCGCTGGACGAGGTCGTCGACCAGCGATTCGAGCTTGGCACGCGACAGCTTCAGCACGAGGTGCTTGGGCCCCGACGCGTCGGCGGTGATGAACGGCAGGTTGATCTCGGTCTCCTTGGAGTTGGAGAGCTCGATCTTCGCCTTCTCGGCCGCTTCCTTGAGACGCTGCAGGGCGAGCTTGTCGTTGCGCAGGTCGATGCCCTGCTCCTTCTTGAACTCATCGGCGAGGTAGCTGATGACCCGCTGGTCGAAGTCCTCGCCGCCCAGGAAGGTGTCGCCATTGGTCGACTTCACCTCGAACACGCCGTCACCGATCTCGAGGACCGACACGTCGAACGTGCCGCCGCCGAGGTCGTAGACCGCGATCGTGCCGGTCTTGCGCTTGTCCATGCCGTAGGCGAGCGCGGCGGCCGTCGGTTCGTTGATGATGCGCAGGACTTCGAGACCTGCGATGCGGCCGGCGTCCTTGGTCGCCTGGCGCTGGGCGTCGTTGAAGTAGGCCGGGACGGTGATGACCGCCTGCTCGACCTTCTCGCCGAGATAGGCCTCGGCGGTCTCCTTCATCTTGCCCAGGATGAACGCCGAGATCTGGCTCGGGCTGTACTGCTGGCCGTTGACCTCGACCCAGGCATCGCCGCTCGAGGCCTTCTCGATCTTGAAGGGCACCAGCGACTTCTCCTTCGCGACCATCGGGTCGTCGAAGCGGCGGCCGATCAGGCGCTTCACCGAGTACAGGGTCTTCAGCGGATTGGTGACCGCCTGACGCTTGGCGGACTGGCCGACCAGACGCTCGCCGGAGTCGGTGAAGGCGACCATCGACGGCGTGGTGCGCGCGCCCTCGGAATTCTCGATCACCTTGGTGTCGCCGCCTTCCATGACCGCGACGCACGAGTTGGTGGTGCCAAGGTCGATGCCGATGACTTTAGCCATGATTCTACTCTCTCTTCCCAGCAGGCCCTTCCAGTCCCCCGACGGGCAACCGGACTGACCCCCGCAATGTTGTTACCTGCCGGAAAACCCGGATCAGGACAGGGGCTATATAGGGCCTAAACGCCTGCCTACAATGGTTTCCGCAGGCTTGTAAGACGAATTTCCGTTCCCGGATATCGCCTTGCGCGACGGGGGTTTAGACACCGCCCCATGTCACCGTCGACGACCCTCGCGGAGCGCCTTCAATGAGGCTGTTGCCCGGCCTTTTGCCGCCCGATCGGCAGCGTGCCCTGGTGGAGCAGGTGCGGGAACTGCTTGCCGAGGCGCCCCTCTACAGCCCCGTCATGCCGCGCTCCGGCCGCCCCTACTCGGTGCGGATGTCGAATTGCGGAAAGTTGGGCTGGCTGTCGGACCGGTCCGGCTATCGCTACAGCCCGACCCACCCCCTGACCGGCCGGCCCTGGCCCGCCCTGCCGTCGGCTGTGCTCGACCTCTGGCGGCAGGCGACCGGGGTGCCCTACGAGCCCGAGGCCTGTCTGATCAACTACTACAGCCCCCAGGCCAAACTCGGCCTGCATCGCGACGAGGATGAGGAGGCCAGGGACGCCCCGATCCTCTCGATTTCGTTGGGGGATACTGCGCTGTTTCGTCTCGGCGGGCCGGCCCGCAAGAGCCCGTCGCGCTCGCTGCGGCTGGCCAGTGGCGATGCGATCGTGCTCGAGGGCCCGTCACGCACCTGGTTTCACGGCGTCGACCGCATCCTGCCCGGCACCAGCCGGCTTCTCGAGGAAGGCGGACGCTTCAATCTCACCCTGAGACGGGTCACGCCGGTCGAGCCAGCGGCCTAGTTTTCGTTGCTCGCTTCGGGGCCCCGTTGCGGTCCGCCTTTGGAGACCGCGACCATCGCTGCCCGCAGGAGGCGGCCGGCGATGAGGTAGCCCGGGATCAGCTCCTGAACGACAGTGCCGGTCGGCACCGAGGCGTCCTCGACTTCCATCATGGCCTGATGGAATTCGGCATTGAACGGCTTGCCCAACGCCTCGATGCGCGTGACGCCGTGACGCTCCAGCACCGACTGCAATTCGCGATCGGTCGCCTGGACACCGGCGATGACGTTGCGCAGTGCAGCGTCCAGGGAGTCGAGATTGGCCGGCAGCGCCGACAGCGCGCGGCCGAGATTGTCGGCAACCGAGAGAACGTCACGGCCGAAGCGCTCGATACCGAACTTGCGTTCCTTCTCGACATCCTGCTGGGCGCGCCGGCGAATGTTCTGCGATTCGGCGGCGGCACGCAGGTACTTGTCCTGCATGTCGGCCTTATCGGCCTGCAGCTGTTCGATCGTCCGCATCAACTCCGCCAGGGAGGGCGTGCCGGTCTGGGTGGTCGGGTCGGCGTCGGCCGGCATGTCAGCCGGGGCGCCGCCCGCGGTTGAATCGCTGGCCATACGCATATCCTTAGTTCGAGTGGTCTCTTTCGGCGGCCTTCACTTAGGGAGGCCGGGCATCCGGGTCAACCCTCGGAAGGTCTCAGACTGCTTCCAGGGGAGCCTGGAGTCTCGTGCCGCGCACGATGATGCCGCCGCGGTCGCCGATCGTGACCGAGCCGTAGCGCTGCGCAAAAACCTCCGGCAGCGGCCTGGCGTGGTCAGCCGCCAGCCACAGCCGCAACAGGTGACGCCGGCGCCCGGGCTCCGGCCAGTCCACGAACGACGTTCGGTCGTGTAGCATGGTGTGGTTGTGCACCAGCTGCACGTCGCCCGGCTTGAACTCCATGAAATGGTGCAGCCTGGGGTCATTGGTCAGCGCATCGAACAGATCGAGCGCCTCCTTCAATTGCGGCGAAATCCGCGGTGCGTCGGCAAAGCGCTGTGCAGAGTCGATGTACTGACGCTGGTAGATCGCGGTCAGGAAGCCCTTGTGCCAGTTGAAGACCGGAATCTCGAAGTAGGGCTTCTGGCCTTCCGGCACCTCGCCGCGCCGATCGGTGGCGATCGGCTGGAACAGCAGCTTGAGGAGATCGGGCCGTTGCCGACGCATCTCGTTGAAGATCGTGGTCGAGCTGACCAGCGCCGACAGGCCGCCCGATTTCGCCGTCTTGAGGCAGAGCAGCGCGACGATGTCGCAGGAATCCGTGTGATAGGTCTGCCGCTCGTGCGTCTGGTAGATGCGGACGTTGGGATCGTTGACGTCGAGGCCGAGATCCTGGACGTGTCCCAGCACGTGCCCCTTGCCGTTCTGCGAGCGCGCACTTCCGAGATGAGCGCCCAATCCGTAGAACGCCGTCGCCGATTCGCGCATCGTCCAGCGCTCGACTGGCAGGCCGCGCAACAACAGGAACCCTCGGCCGTTCAGCACCTCGGCGTCGACACGTGCCTTGAGCCTGGCGCCGAGCGTCGGCAATGGGAAGTCCGCCGCCCTGATCGCGGCAATGTCGGCCTCGCGTGCGGCCAGCACCT
>CAWUOG010000274.1:0-4438 GCA_963923875.1 uncultured Alphaproteobacteria bacterium | reverse complement strand
CTGAAGGAGCTGAGCTGGGAGGAGATCGCCAAGAAGATCGGCGGCGCCTCCAAGATCATCGTCACCGCCGCCTGCATGGGCCAAATGCGCATGACGCGGGAGCAGGCGGCCAAGGCCGGCAAGCTGTTCGGGCTGGGCAAGGAAGAGGTGCTGCTGCTGCAGGAGGTGCCCTATCGCGGCTCGCTGCCCCAGGTGCCGCCGACCGATCCGCTGATCTACCGCTTCTACGAACTGGTGCAGGTCTACGGCACGACCTGGAAGGAGCTGATCCAGGAGGAGTTCGGCGACGGCATCATGTCGGCGATCGACTTCGACATGACCATGGAGCGCCAGCCCGACCAGAAGGGCGATCGCGTGAAGATCGCCATGTCGGGCAAGTTCCTCTCCTACAAGACGTATTGATGCGGCGGGTTCCCCCGTTGCACCATCGCGGCAGCAATTGGGGGACCTGACATGACTTTCAAACGCCGCACCATCCTGGCGGGCCTGGTGGCCGCGCCCGTCGTGACGCCATGGGCCGCGCGCGCCGGCACGCTCGAGGACGCGAAGAAGCGCGGCACGTTCCGAGTCGGCGTCACCCAGGCGCCGCCCTGGTTCTCCAAGAATCCGACGACCGGCGAATGGAGCTCGGGCCTCGGCATCTCGATGGGCAAGGCGATGGCCGACAAGCTCGGCGTCAAGATGGAGACGGTCGAGGTGAGCTGGGGCAATTCGATCGCCGCACTCCAGTCCGACAAGATCGACATCATGTTCACCATCGATGCCACGCCCGAGCGCAAGCAGGCGGTCGACTTCCCGGAATCGCCTCTGCTCTATTATTCGCTGGCGGTGCTGGCCAAGGACGACCTCGCGGTGAAGGCGTGGGCGGACCTCAACAAACCGACCGTGAAGATCGCCGTGCCGCAGGCCTCGTCGATGGACCGTTTCGTCAGCGAGCATTGCAAGGACGCCGACATCCAGCGCTTCCCCGACAATGCCGCCGCGATCGCGGCCTTCCAGTCGGGCCGGGTCGACGCGGTCTGCCTGTTCCATCCGCCGCTGCTCGCCGCCCGCCAGCGCCTGGGCAAGGGCAAGATCGTGGTGCCGACGCCGGCGCAGTCGCAGGCCTCCTCGACGGCGCTGCGCAAGAACGATCCGGAGTTCGTGGCGTGGGTCGATAAGTTCCTGGCCGAATCCTATAAGAGCGGCCAGACGCAGAAATGGTACGAGGCCGCGCTCAAGGATTTCGGCCTCGATCCCGCGCTCGCCCCGCCGATCATGAAGGAGATGATCAAGTAGGGCGCTTCACCCGTAGCGGGAGCGGCCCTTGTACAAGTGGGACTTCACGCCGGTCTTCGCCAACTGGCCTCTGTTGGCGCAAGGCCTGCTGAACACCCTCAAGGTGACCGGCGTCGCCCTGTCGTGCGGGCTGGTGCTGGGTCTCGCGCTCGCGTTGCTGCGGCTGTCGCGGCACCGAGGGCTGTCGTGGCCGGCGGGCTTCGTCATCGAGGTGTTCCGCACCACGCCGCCGCTGGTCCAGCTCTTCTGGTTCTTCTTCGCCCTGCCGCTGCTGGTCGGCATCGAGATGACCCCGTTCATGGCGGCGTGCGTCACCTTCTCGATCCAGTCCTCGGCCTTCTTCGCCGAAGTGTTCCGCGCCGGCATTGCCTCGGTCGAGCGCGGCCAGTGGGACGGCGCGCGCGCGATCGGCATGACCTACGCGCAGGCGATGCACCGCATCGTCCTGCCGCAGGCGGTGAAGCGCATGATCCCGGCCTTCCTCGAGCGCGCCATCGAGTTGATGAAGACCACCACCCTGGTGGCGACGATCGCCTACGCCGACCTGCTCTACGCCGCCAACGAGATCTCGCAGAAGACCTTCAGGCCGCTCGAGACCTTCACCGTGGCGGCGCTGATCTATTTCGTCGTCATCACCGCCTTCAGCGTGGTCGCACGCCGCTTCGAGCGCCGGCTGGCGGTCAGCGGTGAAGCGACCGTTCATTGAGCGGGGGACGCTGATGCATCAGTGGGATTTCGCCTCTGTGCTGGCCTATCGCGAGGCGCTGATGGTGGGCGCGCTCGGCACGCTCAGGATCTTCGCGATCTGCCTGGTGGCGGGCCTTGGCCTCGGCCTGCTGGTCGGGCTGGCGCGCTATTCGCGCAATCGCTGGCTCTACTGGCCGGCCACCGGCTTCGTCGAATTCTTCCGCAACACGCCGGTGCTGGTGCAGATCCTGTGGTTCTATTTTGCCCTGCCGATGCTGGTGCCGTTCTCGATCGATCCGCTGGCGGCCGCGGCGCTCGGCATCTCGCTCAACTCGGCCGCCTTTTCGGCCGAGATCTATCGCGGCGGCATCCAGTCGATCGATCGCGGCCAGTGGGACGGCGCGCGGGCGCTGGGCATGAGCTATTTCCAGGCGATGCGGCGGATCGTCCTGCCGCAGGCGCTGAAGCGCATGACCCCGGCGCTCACCAACCGCGCGATAGAGATCTTCAAGATGTCGACGCTTGCCTCGGCGGTGGCCTATGTCGAGCTGCTGCAGCAGGGCAAGCTGATCGCCTCGCTGAACTTCAATCCGATCGAGGCCTATACGATCGTCGCCGTGATCTTCTTCGTGTTCCTGTGGCCGCTGGTGCAGCTGACCTACGTGCTGGAACGGCGGCTGGCGAGGGACGAATGACCATTCTCTCGGTCGCCGGCCTCGCCAAGCGCTTCGCCGGCAATGCCGTGCTGCGCGGCATCGACCTCGCGGTCGAGAAGGGCGAGCGCATCGCCATCCTGGGCGCCTCCGGCTCGGGCAAGTCGACCCTGCTGCGCTGCCTCAACTTCATGGAAATGCCCGATGCCGGGACGGTGACGCTCGACGGCCAGGTCGTAGGGCCCGGCGGAAAATATCGCGAGAGCGAACTGATCGCGGTCCGCCAGCGGGTCGGCATGGTGTTCCAGCAGTTCAATCTCTTTCCGCACATGACGGCGCTGGGCAACGTCATGGAAGGCCTCGTCACCGTGCGGCGACAGGGCAGGGCACAGGCACAGGACCGGGCCGAGAAGGAACTGGCGCGCGTCGGCCTCGCCGACAAGGCGGCGACCTATCCCGCACATCTGTCGGGCGGCCAGAAGCAGCGCGTTGCCATTGCCCGCGCGCTCGCCATGGACCCCGAATTGCTGCTGTTCGACGAGCCGACCTCGGCGCTCGATCCCGAACTGGTCGGCGAGGTGCTGGGCGTGATCCGCTCGCTCGCCGAGGAAGGCCGCACCATGCTGCTGGTGACCCACGAGCTGGGCTTCGCCTATCACGTGGCGACGCGGGTGATATTCCTGGCCGACGGCACGATCCACGAGCAGGGAACCCCTGACGAGATTCTCAAGCACCCGACGAAGGAGCGCACGCAGGCGTTCCTCGCCCGTCACAAAGAATTCAGCCTGTAGGGAACAGTCATGGCAAACGAACAAGCGAGTGCACAGGCCTACATGCCCGATGCGCGCAACGAGCAGGTGCTGGTCCATGTGAACGGCCAGTACTTCCCGCGCGACAAGGCGATGGTCTCGGTCTTCGACTCGGGCTTCGCTCTTGGCGACGGCGTGTGGGAGGGCCTGCGGCTGGTCAAGGGAAAGCTGATCAGCCTCGAGGCGCATCTCGACCGGCTGTTCGAAGGCGCGCGGTCGATCGATCTCGATATCGGCCTCGATCGTGCCGGCGTGACGAAGGTGGTGACCGACACCCTGGCCAGGAACGGCATGACCGATGGCGCCCATATCCGCCTCATGATCACGCGCGGCACCAAGAAGACACCCAACCAGGATCCGCGTTTCGTGATCGGCCCCCCGACCATCGTCTGCGTCGCCGAGTACAAGACGCCGATCCCCGAAGCCAAGGCCAAGGGTTATGCGCTCTTCACCTCGACCTTCCGCACCACCGGGCCCGACCAGTTCGACCTGCGCCTGAATTCCCACTCCCGGCTCAACCTGATCCAGGCGTTGATCCAGGCGATCAAGGCCGGCGCCGACGAGGCGTTGATGCTGGATCCGCGCGGCTTCGTGGCGTCGTGCAATTCGACAAACTTCTTCATCGTGCGCGGCGGCGAGATCTGGACTTCGACCAGCCTCTACAGCTTCAAGGGTATCACCCAGCATAACGTCATCGACGCCTGGCGCGCGGCCGGCCGAACGGCACGCGAGTGCGACTTCACCCTGGCGCAGGTCTATTCGGCCGACGAGGCGTTCGTGACGGGCACCCTGGGCGGTGTGACGCCGGTCACCAGGGTCGACGGGCGCCCGATCGGTAACGGCACAGCTGGCAAGCTCACCAAGGAAGCGAGCGACCTCTATCTGAAGTCGGTCGGCGCGCTCTAGCTATTCGGCGGCGAGCTTGGCGGCCCGGCGCGGATCGCGGGTGAGCAGGCCGTCGGCAAGGTCTCGTTCGATCAAGGAGTCCGGGCGTTCGGAGACGCGGCCGAA
>CAWUOG010000273.1:0-4459 GCA_963923875.1 uncultured Alphaproteobacteria bacterium | reverse complement strand
GCAACCGCGCCGCGATGGCGTCGCGGTCGAACGGCTCCACCCGGAAGGCGAGATGATCCATGTTGCCGCCCGCGTCATTCGGAAGACCGGGCGGTCGGTCATGCTCGATCAGGTCGAGCATCGAGGCGCCGGCCCGCATCTGCACCAGCTTGAGGCGGTCGATCGTGCGCTCGACCCTGAAGCCCAGCGCCTGCTCGTAGAAGCGCACCATGCCGTCGAGATTTCGCACCCGCAGCACGACATGGTCGATCCGTTCGACATGGAAAGACATGGGGATTAGCCTACTCCTTTCCTGAGGGGGGAAACATGGCCACTGCAGTGAACGCCGCCAAGGCGCGGCTGAAGAAGAACCAGCTCGCCGTCGGCATCGGCATCCGCCTGGTGCGTAACGTCGACATCATCAAGGTGATGAAGGCCGCCGGCTACGATTGGCTGTTCCTCGACCTCGAGCACGGCGTGATGTCGATCGAGACCGCAGCCGAGATCTGCGTCGCGGCCCAGGATTCCGGGATCGCCCCGATCGTGCGCGTGCCCTACGGCGAACTCGCGATGGCGACCCGGCTTCTCGACGGCGGCGCCTTGGGCATCGTCGTCCCCCATGTCGACACCGCGGAAGAGGCCAAGGAGATCGCCGACAAGCTGCGCTATCCGCCGATTGGCCACCGCTCGGTGGGCGGCGGCCAGGCACAGTTCGATTATGCGCCGATGAAGATGGGCGACTTCATCAAGAAGGCCAACGACAACGTGCTGATCACGGTGATGATCGAGACGCCCAAGGCGGTCAAGAATGCCGAGGCGATCGCGGCCGTGCCCGGCATCGACGCGTTGCTGGTCGGCTCGAGCGACCTTTCGGTCGAGCTTGGCATCCCCGGCGAGAACGGCCACGAGAAGATCCAGGCCGCCGTCGACAAGGTCGTTGCTGCCTGCAGGAAGCACAAGAAGTTTCCCGGAATGGGGGGCGCCTACAGCGAGGAGCTGCTGTCGCTCTATATCGGCAAGGGCATGAAGATGCTGCTGTCCGGCAACGACCTGCCGATGCTCACCGCCGCTGCCCGAGCGCACCAGGTCAAGGTGCGCTCGATGGTGAAGGTGCGCGGGAAGAAAAAGTAGGAGAGCTCTTCCCCATTCCTATGGGGAAGTGCCCCCGTCTTACGGGGGCGATGGGGTCATGAAGACCAAGTTAGAACCCATGACCCCTCCGTCGCGGTAAGACCGCGACACCTCCCCATTTGAATGGGGAGGGGGCCTCATCTCTTCCCTTCGATCTCGATCTCGATCAGGTGCGGCTTGCCGGTTGCGAAGGCGGCCGTGACCGCCGCCTTGATGTCGTCGGCCTTGGTGACGTGCGTGCCGGGGACGCCCATGCCCTTGGCCATCTCGACGAAACCCATGGTCGGGCCGCTCAGATCCATGTGCATGTAGGGCGCGTTCGACTTGATGCCGAAGCGCATGCGATAGGCGTCGATATTGTGCTTGAGCACGCGGTATTCGCGGTTGGCGAGGATCACGAATACGATCGGCAAATCGTGATGCGCCGCGGTCCACAACGCCTGGATCGAATACATCGACGAGCCGTCACCCGACATGCACAGGATCGGTGTCTTCGGCCTGGCAACAGCCACGCCGATCGCGCCGGACAGCCCCTGGCCGATGCCGCCGCCGCGGCCGGAGAAATACTCGTCGGCGCCCTTGAAAGTGAAGGTCTTGAAGAGGTCGAGGTTGGCCGTGATGGTTTCGTCGACCAGGATCGCGTTCGCGGGCGCGCCGGCCTTCACCTCGGCCATGCAGCGCGCCATCGAGGTCGGGCTGCGCGACCATGCCTTTTCGACGCGCGCCTTCTGCGCGGCATCGTCGGCCTGGCGCTGAGCCTTCAGCGCCTCGTTGCGCCGTTCGGCGGCATCGACCTTCGGCAGCGCCGCGAGCAGCGCGTCGAGAGACCAGTGAACATCGGCCAGCACGCCGGCGTCGACAGCGAAGTTGTAGGCCAGGCGCGCGGCGCCGGCTTCGATCTGCAGGACCTTGCATCCGGCGGGGAAGGGCGAGCCCGGCGCGTACCAGACCTCCTCGAAGAACGGCCCGCCCACCATCAGCACCAGATCGTTGTCGGCAAACTGCCTGGCCACGCCCGGTGCATCGAAGGCGAGCGTGCCGCGATAGGCGGAATGATCGGTCGGGAACGAATTGCGCCCGCGCAGGCCCTCGAACCACACCGCCGCGCCGGCCTTCTCGGCGAGTTTCGCCAGGGTGGTGACGGCTCCCGCGCGCGCGACGTCGTCTCCGGCCACGATGGCCGGGCTCTTCGCCGCCGCCATCAACTTGGCCATGGCGGAAATGCCTGCGGGATCGGGCCGGCTCTTCTCGAACAGGGTGGCTGGGCGGCCGGCGGGAATGCCGGTCTCCTGCTCCATGACGTTGATCGGCAGCGCCACGAACACCGGCCCGGCCGGTGCCTCGTTGGCGATCTTGAAGGCGCGCTGCAGGATCGGGCCGAGTTCGTCGGCGCTCTCCACCTGCACGCTCCACTTGGTGACCGGCCTGGCGATCGCCGCGAGGTCGTGGCCGAGCACGGGGTCGCGCAGCCGCATGCGGGTGTCCTGCTGGCCGGCCGTCACCACCATGGGCGAGTTGTTCTTCCAGGCGCTGTAGATCGCGCCGATCGCGTTGCCGAGACCGGGGGCCACGTGCAGGTTCACGAAAGCGGTCTTGCCCGAAGCCTGGGCGTAGAAATTGGCCGCGCCGGTGGCCACGCCCTCGTGCAGGTGCACGATGTATTGGATCTGCGGGTAGTCGAGCAGGGAGTCGAGCAGCGGGCTCTCGGTCGTGCCCGGGTTGCCGAAGACGCGGTCGACACCGTGGTTGATCAACGTTTCAAAGAACACTTGCCGGCCGCGCATACGTCGCTCCCTCGCTTCCATGCTATCAGTGGGCATACGGGAGAAACGCATGCAAGCGGATTACGTGGTGATTGGCGCCGGTTCGGCCGGTTGTGTGGTGGCGTCTCGTCTGTCGGAAACCGGAAGCTCGGTGATCCTGCTCGAGGCCGGGCCGAACGACTGGCATCCGATGATCCATATCCCGGCTGGCATGCGCGCGTTGATTCGCAATCCGCTGGTCAACTGGAATTATACGACCGAGCCCGAGAAGGGCACGCACGACCGCCGCATGGAGTGGCCGCGCGGCCGTACGCTTGGCGGCTCGTCATCGATCAACGGCATGCTCTATGTGCGCGGCGCGCCAGCCGACTTCGACGGTTGGGCGCAGATGGGTGCGCGCGGCTGGAGCTGGGATGAGGTGCTGCCCTACTTCAAGAAGAGCGAGCACTACGTGCAGGGCGGCGACCCCGAGATGCGTGGCCAGGGTGGGCCGCTGAAGGTCGAGGACTACCGCACCATCCTGCCGCTGACGCACCAGTTCGTGAAGGCGGCGCAGGAGGCGGGCTTTCCGTTCAATCCCGACCTCAATGGCAAGCAGCGCTCCGGTGTCGGATATTCGCAGATGACACGGCGCGGCCGCTGGCGCGGCTCGACGGCGCAGACGTTCCTGCGGGAGGCGCGGAAGCGGCCGAACCTGCGCATCGAGACTGAAGCCCAGGGTGGCCGCCTGACGTTCGAGGGCAAGCGCTGCACCGGTGTCGAGTTCCAGCGCGGCGGCAATGTCACCAGGGTGACGGCCAACCGTGAGGTCATCGTCTGCGGCGGTGCGATCAACTCGCCGCATATCCTGCAGATCTCGGGCATCGGTCCGGCGGCACACTTGCAGGGCCTAGGCATACCCGTCGTTCACGACGTGCCGGGCGTCGGCGCCAATCTGATCGACCATTTCGTGATCCGCGTCGTGCATCGCGTGCAGGGCACGCCGACGGTCAACGAAGTGGCGCGCTTCCCGAGGGTGGTGCCCGAGATCGCCAAGTTCTTCCTGACCGGCAAGGGCGCGCTGACCTGGGGCGTCACCACGGCGCAGGTCTTCTGCGACAGCCGCGAGGGCCTGGCGTCGCCCGACCTGCAGCTGCTGTTTCAGCCGGCCAGCACCGACCCGATGAAACCCGGCCATCTCGACAGCCATCCCGGCATGAGCTGCGTGGTCTGTGTCGTGAAGCCCGACAGCCGCGGCACGATCATGGCGGCGAGCGCCGACCCCTTCGCGCGGCCGGCGATCAAGCCGAACTACCTCACGACGCGCACCGACGAACTGGCGATGCTGTCGGGCGCTCGTCACGTGCGCCGCATCTTCTCGCAGCCGTCGCTCGCGCCCTACAGTACGGGCGAGAAACTGCCGGGGAGCGCGATCGAGAGCGACGAGCAGTTCCTGGATTATGCGCGACGTACCGGCGCCACGCTCTATCACCCGGTCGGGACCTGCAAGATGGGCGAAGACCCGCGCGCCGTCGTCGATTCACGCCTGCGCGTGCACGGCATTCGAGGGCTTCGAGTGATCGATGCGTCGATCATGCCGACGCTGA
>CAWUOG010000272.1:0-4467 GCA_963923875.1 uncultured Alphaproteobacteria bacterium | reverse complement strand
GTGGCGGCGGCCAGCTCAACCCGCGCCTGGAAGACGGCAAGCTGGTGTTCGCGTTTGGCGGAAACTTTCTGATTCGCTCCCGTACGTTGTTCGCCGACAACCAATTCGTCGCCGCGTCGACGAACTCCACGACGACGCCGGGACGCATCCTCGCGATCGTCGCCGATCTCGAGAAGCGCTATGGCAAGATCCAGGTCTATGTCGTCGGCACCAGCCGCAGCACCGAGTCGACGCTCAGTTTCTCGAAGTCGCTCGACGGCCAGGTCGCCGGTTTTATCCATTCCTCGTCGATGAACGCCATTTCCGGGCTCGATGTCCGTAACGCCAAGAGCCGCAACCTCATTGTGCTGCACAAGCTCGATGCTTGCCGTGTCACCAGTCCGTCGGCCGGGCAGGCTGCAGCAAACAAGAACGGTATCGAGCTGATTGTGATGGAAGGCGGCAAGTCGACGGGCGACGACTGCGAAGCCTATGCTTATCACGGATATTACGGCATCGAGCGCGAAACCGTCGATCGCATGAAGGCGTGGATCGTGCAGGGCCGATAGAGATCAGGGCTTCCAGCGCAGAAAGTTGCCGATCAGCCTCAAGCCGGTAGCCTGACTCTTCTCCGGATGGAACTGCGTGCCGACGAGATTGTCGCGGCCGACCGCGGCGGTTATCGGCCCGCCGTAATCGGTGATGGCGAGCAGGGTTTCCGGCCGGGCCGTCTTGAGCTGGAAGGAATGCACGAAATAGGCGTGATCGTGCGCTTTCAGCCCGGCGAGCAGCGGATGCGGCTTGAGCTCGAGAAGCTCGTTCCAGCCCATGTGCGGGATCTTCAGGTGCTCGCGGCCGGGCTCGATGCGCACCACGTCGCCCGCGATCCAGTCGAGGCCGGCATGCACGCCGTACTCGACGCCGCGCGTGGCCATCAGCTGCATGCCGACGCAGATGCCGAGGAACGGCTTGCCGCGCTCGATCACCTCGCGCTGCAGCGTATCGACCATGCCCGGCACGCCATAGAGGCCGGCGCGGCAGTCGGCGAACGCGCCGACGCCCGGCAGCACGATGCGATCGGCAGCGGCGACGTCGGCGGGGTTGGCCGTCACCAGCACACGCTCGTTCACGCCGTTCTCGCGAGCGGCGCGCTCGAAGGCTTTCGCAGCGGACCGAAGGTTCCCCGAGCCGTAGTCGACGATGGCAACGGTCATGACAGGAGAACTAGAGCACGCCTTTGGTGCTGGGCACTGCGGTCGTCTGGCGCGGGTCGATCTCGACCGCCACTCTCAACGCTCGTGCAAGGCCCTTGAAGCAGCTCTCGACGATATGATGGTTGTTGTCGCCGTAGTGGTTCCAGACATGCAGCGTCAATCCGCCCAGCTGGGCGAACGCCTGGAACCACTCCTTGAACAGCTCGGTGTCCATCGAGCCGAGCTTCGGCTTCGAAAAATTGACCTTCCAGATCAGGTACGGCCGGTTCGAGGCGTCGAGCGCCACTTCCGTCAACGTCTCGTCCATCGGGATGACGGCGCTGCCATAGCGGCGAATGCCGGCGCGGTCGCCGAGCGCCTTCTGCAGGCACTCGCCCAGCACGATGCCGGTATCCTCGGTCGTGTGGTGGTAGTCGATGTGCAGGTCGCCCTCAGCCCGCACCGTGATGTCGATCAGGCTGTGGCGGCTGAGCTGCTCCAGCATGTGATCGAGGAAGCCGATGCCGGTCTGGATGTCGTACTTGCCGGTGCCATCGAGATTGATGGCGGCGGAGATGCGGGTCTCCTTGGTGGCGCGGCTGACCGACGCCCGCCGGCCACCGGTGCCGGGGGTGGCAACGCCGGGAGCGGCCTTGACGCGGACAGAAGCAGCCTTCGGAGAGGCCTTTTTGGCGGGCTTTTTCACGGCCCTCTTCTACAGAAGGCGGGCCGAGCGGTCGAGCGCAACGCGCGTCAGGATGACGCCCGCCAGCACGACCAGGCCGCCCAGGACGCGTGCCGGAGTGAGCGGATCGCCAAAAATCGCGGCTGACAGGCCCACGCCCGCGACCGGGATCAGGTACATGTAGACCATCACCCGGGGTACCCCGAGCCGCTCGAAGCCGATGCTGAGGCCGAGAAAGGCCACGCCCACCGGAAAAATCGCCGTGTAGAGCCAGTAGCTGAACTGCCGGGTATCGAGCTGCCCAAACTCGGCCAGGGAATCGAAGGCCAGCGCCAGCAGGGTCAGCACGACCGAGCCGATCAGGGTGGTCCAGGCGAATACCCTGAGACCGCCCAGCCGTGCGTTATAGGGTGTGCAGCGGTCGACATAGAGCGCCCAGGCGAACGCCGACAGTACCCAGAACAGCGCGCCGTCAATGTTGCCCAGGGCCAGGGTCCAGCTCGACAGGCTGTTGTTGACCACGATCACCACGCCCGCGAAGGCCACGAAAATGCCGAGCCAGCCCAGGCCCGGCAGCCGCCGCCCGCCCATCCAGGCCAGGATCGCCGAGAAGGCGGTCGTCGTCGTCATCACGATCGAGCCGACACTGGGCGCGCTGCGCGCCATGCCGAGGCCCCAGCAAGCCTGGAAGGCGGCAACGCCCACGATCGAGAGCAGGACGATCGGCAGCCAGTCGCGCCGCGGCAGGGCGATCGGCTGGCGCATCACGATCAGGGCGGCGAACAGGAAGATGCCCGCTATGACGTAGCGCGAGCCGCTGTAGAGCAGCGGACTCATGACGACGAGCACCTCCTTGGCCAATGGGTAGCTCGACCCCATCAGCAGGATTGTCACCATCATGATCAGTTCGCCCGTCCAGCGGCGACGGGCTTCCGGAGTCATTGCCCGGTCAGGATTTGGCCGGAGCGGTCGACGCCTTCTGGGCGCCCCAGAAGCCGAACAGCGCGCCGGCGACCCGGCGGATCTGGATTTCCTCCGAACCCTCGGTGATGCGATAGCGGCGATGGTGGCGGTAGATGTGCTCGAACGGCGTGTGGCGCGAGTAACCGATTCCGCCATGTACCTGGATGGCGCGGTCGGAGGCGTCGCAGACCAGCCTGTTGGCGCGATAGTTCGACATCGCCACCCACTCCGAAACATTCATGTGATGCTCGCGGTCGAGATGCCACGCCGTCTTGCGTACCAGCCCGCGCGTCATCTCTGCCTCGGTGTGGAGCTCGGCGAGCGGGAACTGGATCGCCTGGTTGGTCGCCAGCGCCTTGCCGAACACCTTGCGGTTGCGGGCATAGGCGACGGACATGTCGATGCAGTACTGCGCGGCGCCGAGGCTGGACGCAGCCTGGCGAATTCGGTTCTCGTGCACGAACGTCTGGGCCACGTCGAGACCGCGGCCTTCCTCGCCCAGCATGGTCGAGGCCGGCACCTTGACGTTGGTCAGCGATACCTCGGCATGGTCCGACGGCATGTTGAAGGTCCACCACATGTGCTCGACCTTGAAGCCCGGCGTCTTGATCGGCGTGATGAAGGCCGAGATGCCGCGCGCATCGCCAGGCTTGCCCGAGGTGCGGGCGAAGACCAGGTCGGCGGTGGCGGTGTGCATGCCGGTGTTGAACCGCTTCATGCCGTTGATGATCCAGTCGCCACCCTGCTTGACGGCAGTGGTCTCCATGAAGGTCGCGTCAGAGCCGTGCAACGGCTCGGTGAGGCCGAAGCCGATGCGCTCCGTGCCCTTGAACATGCCTTCGATGTAGCGATCCTTCTGCTCCTTGGTGCCGAAGCGGTGGAGCAGAAGAACGACCGGAAAATTGCCGACGATCGAGCTCTCGTTCTGCAGGTCGTTGTGCAGGCCGAGCCCCTTGTGCGCGAGATGCTCGCGAATGATCGCCATGGCGAGGTTGGAGCCTTCCTTGCCGCCCAGCTCCTTCGGCAGGCCGAAGCGCAGATGGCCCGCCTTGTCGGCGCGGCGCTTCATCTCGGCGAGCAACTCCTCCCATTCGTGCCGCGGCTGGCCGTCATTGTCCCAGTCGGTGCGCGCGTGCTCGCGGCGGTGGTCGAAGAAGCGGATATTGTCGTCCTGCTGCTCGAGCGGCTTGATCTCCCGGTCGATGAAGGCGTCGAGCTCGCGCAGATAGGCCGCGATCTCCGCGGGAATGTCGAAGTTCATGGCGTTTCCTCCGGGTGAACGGCCGTTCATCTCGGATACTACGCGGCCGGCAGGTCGATGCGGAAGCGGCTGCCGCCGCTTTCTGCCGCAAGGCAAACCGCTTCGCCGCCGTGGCGCCGCGCGATCTGACGGACCAGGGCGAGTCCCAGGCCCGAACCGCGTCCGGTCTCGCGGGACTGGGCCAGGCGATAGAACGGCTCGAAGATTTTGTCGCGCTCGTCGGCCGGCACACCCGGCCCATGGTCGCGCACCTCAAGGATCGCACGGCCGCGGTCGGCCGACACGGAGATCACGATATCGCCCGAGCCGCCGTAACGCCGCGCGTTCTCCAGCAGATTGCGGATCAGCCGACGCAGCAGCAGGCGGTCGCCCGAAACCGTGACCGG
>CAWUOG010000271.1:0-4501 GCA_963923875.1 uncultured Alphaproteobacteria bacterium | reverse complement strand
GGCCGTTGCTGGCGCGGCTCTATCCGGGCCTCGTGCTGAGCGACAAGGTGAAGCCCGCGAATCTGCTGGCGTCCGAGACCTTCGTTGCCGCCGACCTCTCGAAGCCCGACGAAGTGGCGGCCGCGGTGAAGGGCGCCCACAGCGTAGTCCATCTCGGCGGCTTCTCGGTGGAGGGGCCGTGGGATACGATCCTCCAAGCCAACATCGTCGGCTGCTACAACATGTTCGAGGCGGCGCGGCAGGCCGGCGTGAAGCGGCTGATCTTTGCCTCGTCCAATCACGCCGTCGGCTTCTATCCGCGCAAGCGCAAGATAGGCACCGACGTCACCGTCCGGCCCGACAGCCGCTACGGCGTCAGCAAGGCGTTCGGCGAGGCACTCGGCGCAATGTACAGCGACAAGCACGGCATGAGCGTGACCTGCCTCAGGATCGGCAATGTCGGGCCGCGGCCGCTTGACCTGCGCCGGCTGGCGATCTGGATCTCGCCCGAGGATATCGTGCAGTTAATCCGTATCGGTCTTGAGCATCCCGATATCCGCTTCGAGATCCTGTACGGCGCGTCCGACAACGCGACCTCCTGGTGGGACAATTCCCGTGCGCGCCAGCTCGGCTATCGGCCGACCGGCAAGTCGGAGGACCATCGCGCCCATGCCGAGGCCGAGCAGGCCAAGATCGGTGCCGACCCCATCGGTGATGCTTTTCAGGGGGGCGCGTTTTGCTCCGCCGAGTTCACAAACGATGTGAAACGCGCGGGCCCCTGAACGCCGAAATCTCTCCCTCGACATTCCCCAAAGGTGCCTATTTTCGGCCTCCATCGGCGCCCACGTTGATAGCGTTGGGACCAACAGATGGAGATGTTCCAATGAAGAAGTTTGGCATGGCCCTCCTGGCTGGTGGGCTCTTGATGGGTACCGCAGTCACAGCAATGGCACAGGACGTCGCCGCCCTGGTGCCGCCGCCCAAGAGCGAATTCATGGTTTTCGCGGACAAGGGCGGCCATGCACTGTCGCCGACCGCCGTGGCGACCATTCGCACCGCCGCGACCGGCGCGACCGGCAAGGTAACCCTGATCGGTCGTGGCGAAGATGCCACGCGGGTGAAGGACGAGCTGGTGCGCCAGGGTTTGCGCGCCGACGCCATCGTCGTGAAGAGCGAGGCTGGCTCGCCGCTGCCCAAGGCAGGCGACGGCCTGAGCGATCCCAGCGATCGCCGGGTGACGATCAAGCTCTGATCGACCCGCGCGGCTGACGACAGGGGCGGCACTGGCCTTCTGGCCAGTGCCGCTTCTCTTTGTGCGGTTGGCCGAGCGACTTGGATGGAAGCCCGCGAGCGGCGATACTGCTGGCGGGGGTGATGATGTCTCGATTCTTGACAGTGGGTGCCGCGCAAATGGGCCCCATCCAGCGCAGTCACAGCCGTCGCGATGTCGTCGAGCGTCTGATCGCGCATCTGCGGGAGGCGCATCGTATGGGCTGCGACCTCGTGGTGTTCCCCGAGCTCACCCTGACGACGTTCTTTCCGCGCTGGTGGATGGCCGATCAGGCGGAAATAGATTCCTTTTTCGAACGCGAAATGCCTTCGAACGAGACGGCGCCCCTGTTCGACGAGGCCAGGCGACTCAAGATAGGATTCTCACTGGGCTATGCCGAACTCACGCAGGAGGATGGCCGCCTGCGTCGCTTCAACACCGCGATATTGGTCGAGCGTGACGGGCGCATCGTATCCAGGTACCGCAAGGTCCATCTGCCGGGCCACAGCGAGCACGAGCCGCATCGGCCGTTCCAGCACCTGGAGAAGCGCTACTTCGAGGTTGGCAATCTGAACTTCCCCGTAGTCAAGGCGTTCGGCGGCAATATGGGGATGTGTATCTGCAACGACCGGCGCTGGCCCGAGACCTATCGCGTCATGGGCCTGCAGAACGTCGAGGTGGTCATGCTGGGCTACAACACGCCGATCCACAATGCGCCTGCGCCCGACCACGACGAGCACAGCTGGTTCCACAACGAGCTCTCCATGCAGGCCGGCGCCTATCAGAACGGCACCTGGGTGATCGGTGTCGCCAAGGGCGGTACCGAGGAAGGAGTGCCCTCGCTGGCTGACAGTATGATCATCGCGCCTTCGGGCAAAGTCGTGGCGCGCGCCGGCGGCAGCGACGACGAATTGATCGTCCATCGTTGCGACCTCGACGCCGGTCTGAGCTACAAGCGCTCGACCTTCAATTTCGCGGTTCATCGCCAGCCCGACCAGTACCGCCGCATTGTCGAGCAGAAGGGCGCGGTCGATCCGACATGACGGCATCGGACTGATGGAATTTTTCGCCGACGGCTCGATCGGGGCCGGCATGCTGGTTTTTCTGGTTCTGGCTGTTCTGTTCGCGCTGGGCTTCGAATTCGTCAACGGCTTCCACGACACGGCCAATGCCGTGGCGACGGTCATCTATACCCATTCCCTGTCGCCGGCCCAGGCGGCGGTCTGGTCGGGTCTCTGGAATTTCCTCGGAGTCGTGCTGTCGAGCGGCGCCGTGGCGTACGGCATCGTGGCGCTCTTGCCGGTCGAGCTTGTGCTGCATGTCGGCACTGGCGCCGGTTTCGCGATGGTATTTGCGCTGCTGCTATCCGCGGTCATCTGGAACCTCGGCACCTGGTATGTTGGACTTCCCGCTTCGAGCTCGCATACCCTGATCGGCTCGATCATCGGCGTCGGGCTGATGAACGGCTGGTTGAACGGGGAAGCATTCGGCGCGGGCGTGAATCTGGGCCAGTTGCGCGCCACGATTCTGGCGCTCCTGGTGTCGCCCGTCGTCGGCTTCGCCGCGGCGGCGTTGCTGCTGCTGGTTGCCCGGCGGTTGGTATCGAGCCCTGCACTCTACCGCGCGCCCGAAGGCAAGGCGCCGCCGCCACTCTGGATTCGCGGCATCCTGATTGTCACGTGCACCGGCGTGAGCTTTGCCCACGGCTCGAACGACGGCCAGAAGGGTATGGGCCTGATCATGCTGGTGCTCATCGGACTGGCGCCAGCGGCCTTCGCCCTGCACCTGCCGGCGTCACAGGATCAGCTGCAAGCCATCGTGGCGGCCTCACAGAAGGCAGCGCCCATTCTGGCGCGCGCCGCCGCGCCCGGACCGATCGACGAGGCGGCGGCCGAGCGGCATCTGGCCCGCTATCTGTCGACCCGGAAGGTCGATGACTGGACCCTGCCATCGCTGGCGCTCGAGAATCGGCGGATTGCCCAGACGCTGGTCCGCATCAAGTCCGTCAGCCAGCTCGCCAGCAGCGAGCGCTCGCAGGTTCGACGGGACATCTATTTGCTGTCGAATGCGGTCGAGCTTCTGATCCGGACGGATCAAGTCGGGGATGCCGACGCTGCCGTGCTCGATTCGCTGGCTGAGGGGCTTTCGGAGATCACGGACTATATACCGCTGTGGGTGAAACTCGCCACGGCTCTCGCGCTGGGACTCGGTACGATGATCGGCTGGAAGCGAATCGTCGTGACGATCGGTGAAAAAATCGGGAAGTCCCACCTCACCTACGCGCAGGGCGCGTCGGCGGAACTGGTGGCGATGGGGACGATCGGGGTCGCGGACGCGTTCGGCGTTCCGGTCAGCACCACCCATGTGCTGTCTTCGGGAATCGCGGGCACCATGTTCGCCAACCGCTCGGGGCTGCAGGGCGCCACGCTGCGCAACATCCTGCTCGCCTGGGTCCTCACCATACCGGCCTGCGTGATGCTGGGCTCGGTGCTGTTTGCGGCTTTCCTGTTCCTGGTTCTGCGGTTCGCCGGCTGAGCGTTCAGGAACTGAAGTTGCCGTAACTGCGGTCAGGCGTGCCGCGGAACAGCGACATGTGGGTGTGGGTGGCAATGAAGGCGTCGCCGATCTTCCTTCGCCCCAGCACCACCGTGGTGCGGCCCGGCCGGTCGAAACGATCGCCGTTGGGGTAGAAGCCATCAGACTGCCATACGCCCATGCCGACGGCAGTCAGCCGGTCTGCCGAGACGATGGCCTCGATCTTGTCGAGCTCGTAGCGAAAGTTGCGGATCGTTCCCCAGACGTTGCGCCACTGTTTCTGCTCGGCGAGATCGCGCCCATGCATGAAGTCGGTGAACGTGCCGAAGGCGATCATATCGTCGGCGAAAATCGGCCGCGCGCCCTCGTAGTCGACGGTTCGGCAGTGCCGGCTGAGAATGTCGAACCAGGCGCGGACGGCGGCCAGATCCTCGGGCTTCACGGGCTCGATCAACTTCATCGCGGCTTCCTACAGTCCAAAACGCTGCCAGTAATGGCGCTCTTCGATCGCGGCCAGGGTCGACGGGCCGACATCCTCCAGCCGCGTGCCCAGGCCGAGGCGCTGCATCAGGCTGCGTCGAGGCGCAATCACCGGCAGATGAACCTTGGCGCCGAAGCGCGCCTGCAGGACGCTGCGCAATTCGCCGAGCGAATCGACAAGCCCGAGATCGAGGCCGCGCCGGCCGGTCCAGAACTCGCCGGAGAACAGCATCGTTT
>CAWUOG010000270.1:0-4513 GCA_963923875.1 uncultured Alphaproteobacteria bacterium | reverse complement strand
CGACGTTGAGCTGCTGGGCCTCGGCGGTCATCGACCAGGCATAGAACAGCCGCGCGGCATTTGGATTGGGTGCCCGCGCCATGATGGCCGACGGACCGGTGACCAGCGGCGTGCCCTCGCTCGGATAGATCAACTCGACCGGCTCACCCTTCTTCTTCAGTTCGACGACGACGTATTCGCCGCCGTCGGCCATAACCGCGCGCTCGCCCTGGGCGATCTTCTTCGGCGGCTCGGTCGCCGACTGGACCTGCATGATCTTCTGCTTGGCGAGCTTCTCGAACCATGCCCAGCCGAGATCGCGGCTGAGCTGCTGCGTCGCCGTCATGATGGTGCCGCTGTACCCCGGATGCGCCTTGACGATCTTGGACGTCCATTTGGGGTCGAGCAGGTCGGCGTAGGATTTCGGTGCGTCCTCGGGCTTCACCAGCTTCGTGTTGTAGGCCACTGGGCAGAGCATGTAGCGCCACGAGGCGAACATGCCGTCAGGATCCTTGTGAGCCGCCGGAAAGAACTGCGCCACGTCCTCCGGCACGTAGGCCGCCAGCATGTTCTGGCGCTTCCACAGGATGAGGTGCGCGGCATCCGAGCTGTTCGCCACGTCGCAGTTATAGATCTTGCTCGCATATTCCTGACCGATGCGCTGGAAGTTGCGCTCGGCGCCGGAGCGTTCGACTTTCAGGCTGACACCCGGATACTTGGCCTCGAACACCTTGGCGACGCGTTCGGCAAGCGGCAGGTCGACCGAGGTGTACCAGGTCACCTTGCCTTCCTTCTTCGCCGCCTCGATGAGGTCGGGCGTGATCTTCTGCGCCTCGGGGGCCGCACTCACGACCCTGGCGAAGGAGCCGGCGGCCAGCGAGGTCGTGGCGGCCAGAGCATGGCCCAAAACCCGGCGGCGCGTGATCCTGCTGGTCATGCTTCGTCCCCTCGTTCGAGTGCCCGGCAGCGTTCCATCGGCAGCCGGAGCCAGACGGGCTGTCCGGGCGCGATGTTCTGGTCGGGAGGTGCGGTGACCCTGAGTTCCGTCTTGTCGTTCAGGCTGACGGTGTAGTCGCGCGCCATCCCCAGGAAGACCTGGCGCGCGATCGTGCCCGTGATGACATTGGCCGCATCGGCCGGCGGCGCGGCCTGCAGGCCGATCTCGTGCTGTCGCACCGACATCGAAACAGGCTCGCCGGCCGTCAGCACCCGGCCCACAGTGCGCAGGATGCCGCCCGGCGTTTCGATGCGTTCGGAATCGACTGCCCTGCCCTTCAGGATGTTGCTGCCGCCGATGAAGCGCGCGACGAATACCGAGCGCGGCCGGTCGTAAATCTCCTCCGGCGAGCCGAGCTGTTCAATGCGGCCGTGGTTCATCACGGCGATCAGATCGGCGGTCGTCATCGCCTCGGACTGGTCATGCGTGACGTAGACCGTCGTGTAGCGGTAGCGGTCGTGGAGGCGGCGGATCTCGAAGCGCATTTCCTCACGCAGGTTGGCGTCGAGGTTGCTGAGCGGCTCGTCGAGAAGCAGCGTTTCAGGTTCGACCACCAGGGCGCGCGCGAGCGACACCCGTTGCTGCTGGCCACCCGACAGTTCGGCAGGGTAGCGCTCGGCCAGGGCTTCGAGGCGCGCCGTCGACAGGATCGCCTTCAGCCTGCTGTCGATCGTCGCCTTGTCGAGACGGCGAATCTTCAGGCCATAGGCCACGTTCTCGGCCACCGTCATGTGCGGCCACAGCGCATAGCTCTGGAAGATCATCGACATGTTGCGGCCTTCCGGCGGCACCGTGCGGGCCGCCGACGACAAGACCTTGCCGCCAACAAGGATTTCGCCTGCCGAAGGCTCGATGAAGCCGGCAATCAACCGCAAAGTCGTGGTCTTGCCGCAGCCCGACGGCCCGAGCAGGCACACCATTTGGCCGTGCTCGATGGTCAAGGACACGTCGTCGACCGCGACGGCTCCGCCGAACCGCTTGGCGAGGCCCTTCAGTTCTACTGAGGCCACTCTTCCTCCCTGGAGCACGTCCTGCCCACCTGGCTTCAGGTGGGCGGGAGGTCGTGCTCCAGATTCATATATATGCAGAGCAGCTTTACCCCCTCATGCGGAACCGGAGAGTTCCGCATGAGGGGGTGCTGCTCTGACCGGACCTTATCCAAATCGCGAGGGGCACGCTATATTGCCGGCCTCATTCGAAAGGTTTCCGCATGCAGGAGCAGAAGATTTACGGCCGGCGCGACGGCGCGGTCGGTCACCTCGTTTTCAACAACCCGGCCAAGCTCAATGCCGTGTCGCTCGACATGTGGGACGCCTTCGTCGGCATCCTGAAGGACTACGAGAAGGATCCCGAGGTGCGCTGCGTCGTGGTGAGCGGCGCCGGCGGCAAGGCCTTCGTCTCGGGCGCCGACATCTCCAAGTTCGAGAGCGAACGCGCCAACGCCGAGGCGCAGGTGCGCTACGACGCGATCTCCAAGGAAGGCTACGAGAGCCTGTACAACTTCCCAAAGCCGACCATCGCCAAGATCACCGGCTACTGCATCGGCGGCGGCATGAACCTCGCGGCCTGCTGCGACATGCGCTTCTGCAACGAGGGCGCGCGCTTCGGCGTCCCGGCGGCCAAGCTCGGCCTGGGCTACGGCTTTCTCCGGATTGAAAGACTTTCGCGTATCGTGGGCCTGCCGCGCGCCATGGAGTTCCTGTTCACCGCCCGGCAGTACTCTTCCAAGGAGGCCTACGAGATGGGGCTGGTGAACGCAGTCGCCGCCGACGCCGAACTCGACGCACTGGTCGCCAGGACGACCGACGCGATCGGCCAGAACGCGCCGCTCACCATCGCGCTCGCCAAGGCGGCGGCCCGCGAGATCGCCAAGCCGGAGAGCCAGCAGGATCACAAGAAGCTCGAGAAGATGGCCGAGGCCTGCTTCAACAGCGATGACTTCAAGGAAGGTCGCCGCGCTTTCATGGAAAAGCGCAAGCCAGCCTTCAAGGGACGGTGAAGACCATGGCCAAGCTTCCGCTTTCGCACATCAACGTTCTCGACCTTACCGCGCACCGTGCCGGACCGACGGCGGTGCGCCAGCTCGCCGACTGGGGCGCCAACGTCATCAAGATCGAACAGCCGCCGGCGGATGGCGGCAAGGCCGATTCGATGGGCGGCGCGCGGCACGGCTTCGACTTCCAGAACCTGCATCGCAACAAGCAGGCGATCACGCTGAACCTGAAGAGCAAGGAAGGTCACAAGATCTTCATGAAGCTCGCCAGGAAAGCCGACGTGATCGTCGAGAACTACCGCTCCGACGTGAAGTACCGCCTCAAGGTCGACTACAAGTCGGTCAAGAAGGTGAATCCGAAGATCATCTACGGCTCGATCGCGGGCTTCGGCCAGGACGGCCCGGATGCGGCGCGCCCCGGCGTCGACCAGATCGCCCAGGGCATGGGCGGGCTGATGTCGATCACCGGAGAGCCCGGCCAGGGCCCGATGCGGGTCGGCATTCCGATCGCCGACCTCACCTCGGGCCTGCTGCTCGCCCAGGCCATCATGCTGGCGCTCTATCACCGCGAGCGGACCGGCAAGGGCCAGTGGGTTCATACTTCGCTGATCGAAGCGCAGATATTCATGCTCGACTTCCAGGCCTCGCGCTGGCTGATCAAGGGCGAGGTGCCCAAGCAGGCGGGCAACGACCATCCGACCTCGATCCCGACCGGCGTGTTCCCGACCCGCGACGGCTACATCAACATCGCCGCCGCCGGCGACAAGATGTGGAAGCGCGCCGCCGAGGCACTGGGCGCCAAGGCGCTGATCGACCATCCCGAGCACGCCACGCCGGCGCTGCGCTCGCAGCACCGCAAGGCGCTGAACCAGCGCATCGGCGAGGTGACGAAGACGAAGACGTCGGCGCACTGGATCGCCGCGCTCAACAAGGCGGGCGTGCCCTGCGGGCCGATCAATACCATCGACAAGACGTTCGCCGAGCCGCAGGTCAAGCATCTCGGCATCGCGCGGCCGATCAAGCATCCCAAGCTCGGCGAGATCAGGGTCGTCGGCCAGCCGATCAACCTCTCGGCCGCGCCGCAGCCGAAGAAGCTCAAGCCGACGCCCGAGTTGGGCGAGCATACCGACAGGGTGCTGAAGGGACTGGGCTACGACTCGCGGACCATCAAGGCGCTGCGCGACAGCGGGATCGTCTGATGGCCATCACCAGGCGCACCGCTCTCGTCACCGGCGCGGGCAAGAACATCGGCCGGGCGTGCGTCCTCGGCCTCGCGGCGGACGGCTTCAACGTCGCGATCAACGGCTCGAGCGACAAGGCCGCCTGCGAACGCGTCGCCCAGGAAGCCGAGAAGCTCGGCGCCAGGGCGCTGGTGGTCATGGGCGACGTCGGCAAGCCCGAGGAATGCAAACGCATCGCCGACGAAGTCATCAAGACGTTCGGTGCCGTCGATGCCTTGCTGAACAACGCCGCCCTGCGCCCTTCAAAACCGTTCCTGGAGACTTCCGACGAGGATTGGCGTCGCGTTCTCGCGGTCGACATGG
>CAWUOG010000269.1:0-4520 GCA_963923875.1 uncultured Alphaproteobacteria bacterium | reverse complement strand
TGGGCGCCACGACGCTCGATGAGTACCGAAAGCACATCGAGAAGGACGCCGCCCTGGCGCGGCGGTTTCAGCCGGTCTTCGTCGCCGAGCCGACGGTCGAGGACACGATCTCGATCCTGCGCGGCCTGAAGGAGAAGTACGAGCTGCACCACGGCGTGCGCATTGCCGATGCCGCGATCGTGGCGTCGGCGACGCTGTCCAATCGCTACATCAGCGACCGCTTCCTGCCGGACAAGGCGATCGACCTCATGGACGAGGCGGCAAGCCGCATCCGCATGCAGGTCGACAGCAAGCCCGAGGAGCTCGACGAACTCGACCGGCGCATCATCATGCTCAAGATCGAGCGTGAGGCTCTGAAGAAGGAAACCGATACCGCCTCGCGCGACCGCCTGGAGCGGCTTGAGAAGGAGCTGGCCGAGCTCGAACAGAAGTCGGCCGTCCTGACCGCGCAATGGAAGTCGGCCAAGGACAAGCTGTCCGACTCCCAGAAGATCAAGGAGCAGCTCGACAAGGCGCGCTCGGAACTCGACATCGCCCAGCGCAAGGGCGAGCTGGCGCGGGCGGGCGAGCTTGCCTACGGCGTCATTCCCGACCTCGAGAAGAAGCTGAAGTCGGCCGAGCAGCATGACGTGAGCGGCGTCGGCAAGGGCGTGAAGGAAGAAGTAACGCCCGAGGACATCGCTGCGGTCGTGTCACGCTGGACCGGCGTTCCGGTCGACAAGATGCTCGAGGGCGAGCGGGCCAAGCTGCTGCGCATGGAAGAGCAGATCGGGAAGCGTGTGATCGGCCAGGACGAAGCCGTTCGCGCCGTCGCGAACGCCGTGCGCCGCGCGCGAGCGGGCTTGCAGGATCCGAACCGGCCGATCGGCTCGTTCCTTTTCCTGGGCCCGACCGGCGTCGGCAAGACGGAACTCACCAAGGCGATCGCCGAGTTCCTGTTCGACGACGACCAGGCGATGGTGCGCATCGACATGAGCGAGTTCATGGAGAAGCACGCCGTCAGCCGCCTGATCGGCGCGCCTCCGGGCTATGTCGGTTACGACGAGGGCGGCGTGCTCACCGAAGCAGTGCGCCGGCGTCCGTACCAGGTGATCCTGTTCGACGAGATCGAGAAGGCGCATCCCGACGTGTTCAACGTGCTGCTGCAGGTGCTGGACGACGGTCGCCTGACCGACGGCCAGGGCCGCACAGTCGACTTCAAGAACACGCTGATCGTGCTGACCTCGAACCTGGGCAGTTCGCATCTCGCCGCACTCAAGGACGGCGAGCCCGCCGACACCGTGCGCGAGGCGGTGATGGAGGATGTGCGCCGTGCTTTCCGGCCGGAGTTCCTCAATCGCCTGGACGAGATCCTCCTGTTCAGCCGGCTGAGCCGCGCCAACATGACGGACATCGTCGAGATCCAGCTCAAGCGGCTGCGCAAGCTGCTGGCCGACCGGAAGGTCGAGCTGAAGTTCGACAACCGTGCCCTGCAGTGGCTCGCCAACCGCGGCTACGATCCGGTGTACGGTGCCCGCCCGCTGAAGCGCGTGATCCAGCGCAGCCTGCAGAACCCGCTGGCGACCCTGCTGCTCGAGGGCAAGGTGAAGGATGGCGACACGGTCGAGATCGGCGTCGAAAACGGCGAGCTCACTGTCGATGGCGAGCGCGTGCTGAGCGAAGCAGCCGACTAGACTGCGTTATCGGCAATCAACGAATGGAAAGGGCCGCTCTTCTGAGCGGCCCTTTTTGCTAGTCGCCCTTTGCGACCTGCGAATCGTTCGGCTTGGGAGGCTTGGCCGGTTTGGAGTCGGCGATCTGCGGAGCGCTCTTGAGCTGGCCGAGATACTGCCCGACCAATCCCTTGAAGCGCTGCAGATCCTTGCCGCCAAGCGAGGCCTGCATCGCAAATTTCTGCGCCAGTGGATTGACCGAATGGCCGCCGCGATAGAACTCGTAGTGCAGATGCGGGCCGGTCGACATGCCGGTCGAGCCGACGAAACCGATGACCTGTCCCTGGCGCACCGATACACCGGGCTTGATGCCGGGGCCGAGGCGCGACATGTGCGCGTAGCCGGTGCCGATTTCCTTGGTGTGCTCGAGCCGGACATAGAGGCCGTAGCCGCCATTGTAGCCGGACATCGTTACCTTGCCTGCGCCGGCTGCAAGGATCGGTGTGCCCTGCTGGGCAGCGAAGTCGACGCCGGTGTGCATGGCGCTGTAGCCCAGGATCGGGTGCTCGCGCATGCCGAAGCGCGACGTCACCTTCGAGGCATCCATCGGCGTACGGAGGAAGGAGCGCACCACGCTCTCGCCCTTGGGATTGTAGAACTGCTCGGCGCCGCCCTGCGGCTTGAAGCGGATCACCGTCACGGTGCGCTTGAAGAGATGCAACTCGCCCGCCAGCAGCCGGCCGGGATGGCTGATCTTGCCGTCGCTGGTGACCAGCTGCTCAAGCAGGACGGTGAACTTCATGCCCTCCTTGAGCTCGCGCTGGAAGTCGACGTCGTATGCCAGTGCGCGGATGAATTCGACCATCGCCTGGCTCGGAGCGCCGGCGGCGATGCCGCTCTGCTGCAGCGAACCCTGTCGCTCGCCGTCGACGCGTACGATGCGCGAGCTCACCTTGTAGGTCTTCTCGTCGGCGTCGTAGGAGCCGTCGTCGCGGCGCGTGACGATGAATTCGAGTTCGGGCTGCGGCCGCACCGACAACGTCAGCACGCGCGGCGCGTCGGGCTGATCGGGAACGTTCTGGATGGTGAGCGTGATCGTCTCGCCGACCGAGAGCTTTCGCTTCTTCAGGATGCCGCGCAGCTTGTCGTCGATCTGCTTGCGATCGGCTTCGACGATATCGATGTCGGCCAGCATCTTCTCGATCGTATCGCCCTTCTCGAGGCGGAGGGTGAGTTCGTAGCGATCGGAGGCGGGCGCTTCCTGCTGGTCGGCCGGTCCTTGCGTCTGCGCGCGTGCGGCATCGGTGGGCTTGAGTCTGAAGCCCTGGAAGTCCGCCGCACCGATCGGTGGCGCAGGTTCGGGTTCGGGCAAAGTGACCGACGCAGTTGGCGCCGACGCGGGTGGCGCCGACACAGGTGGCGCCGTGGCAACCTGCTCGTGTGTCCGTGGCAGCATCACAAGCGCGCCGATCGTCAGCCCGATCAGGCCTGAAGCGAACAGGAACGGCCGGAAAAGCGCCCAAAGCAGCGCCGCAGGGGCGTCTTTGGCGGTGTTCGGCCGGTCCGACGGAGAGGGGAAATCCGTCATGACCATTGACCTATCAAGGGTCCGTTAGCTTCGGACCTCGGTTTGCACAGGGGCCGTTGTGCACATTTCGTCCCCAACGGCCGGGTCGCTATATATTGATGCCGGAAAGCCGGTACGGGCACAACAATACAATAGGTTTGACGGGCTTTTCCGGCGCTTTAAGCCTCTGTCAAACATTCGCAATTTTACGTTTGACACCCCGAAAGGTCGCCCATATAAGCGCGGCTCCCACGGCGAACGGGGCGTACCGAAACATCGCGCGTAACTGCGATGCAGGGTTCTTCGACCCTGACGGTTCCCGGAAAGCCAAGGGTCTCGGTCTCCCGACCGTGCGTTCTATGCATCGTATGTTTGGAAAGGGATACGCCGGCGGCGGCGAATGTCCGTACCTCGTCCAAGGATCGGGGTGCAGATGTTTTCGTCGTCGCTAGTTCGAAGTCTTGCTCTCTGGCCTCCGTCCAGGGAGCGGACAAAGTAATCTAGTGACGGGATCTAAAAGCTCCTTTTCGGAGGAGCACGTTAAACTTGAGAGTTTGATCCTGGCTCAGAACGAACGCTGGCGGCAGGCTTAACACATGCAAGTCGAACGCCCCGCAAGGGGAGTGGCGCACGGGTGAGTAACGCGTGGATATCTGCCTTTTGGTTCGGAATAACCCCGGGAAACTGGGGCTAATACCGGATGGTTCCTACGGGATAAAGATTTATCGCCAAAAGATGAGTCCGCGTACGATTAGCTAGTTGGTGAGGTAATGGCTCACCAAGGCGACGATCGTTAGCTGGTCTGAGAGGACGATCAGCCACACTGGGACTGAGACACGGCCCAGACTCCTACGGGAGGCAGCAGTGGGGAATATTGGACAATGGGGGCAACCCTGATCCAGCCATGCCGCGTGAGTGATGAAGGCCTTCGGGTTGTAAAGCTCTTTTGGCGGGGACGATGATGACGGTACCCGCAGAATAAGCCCCGGCTAACTTCGTGCCAGCAGCCGCGGTAAGACGAAGGGGGCTAGCGTTGTTCGGAATTACTGGGCGTAAAGCGAGTGTAGGCGGTTATCCAAGTTGGATGTGAAAGCCTTGAGCTCAACTCAAGAAATGCATTCAGGACTGGGTGACTAGAGTACCGGAGAGGATAGTGGAATTCCCAGTGTAGTGGTGAAATACGTAGAGATTGGGAAGAACACCAGTGGCGAAGGCGGCTATCTGGACGGTTACTGACGCTAAGACTCGAAAGCGTGGGGAGCAAACAGGATTAGATACCCTGGTAGTCCACGCCGTAAACG
>CAWUOG010000268.1:0-4531 GCA_963923875.1 uncultured Alphaproteobacteria bacterium | reverse complement strand
GCCTGAAGAAGATCGGCGTGCTCGGGACCAAGCTGGTCATGGAGACCAAGCTCTACGGCAGCATCGCCTCGGCCGAGCTGATCGCGCCGGAAGGGTATCTGTTCAACGACGTGGGCGATTCCTATTCGACGATGGCCGGGATCGGCCACGTCACCGACGAGCAGCGCGAGATCTTCTTCACCGCCGGCCGCTGGCTGGTCCGCGAGCGTGGGGCGCAGGCGATCATGCTCGGCGGCACCGACCTGTTCCTTGCCTTCCAGGGGCACGAGCAGCCGTTCCCACTGGTCGATTGCGCCGACATCCATGTCGACGCGATCTTCGAGAAAGTGAAAGGGAGTTAGGCCTTCTTCTCCGTGCGAACGGGAAGGAAGGCCAACTACGAATTGACCCAGAGCCGTTCCTTGTAGGCACCAGCGACACCGGTATCGATCTGGTCGGCGAGTTCTTCGCCCTGGCCCATGCGCGGGGCAATGATCTTGCCAAAGGAGATGCGGCCGGCCGCGGGCCAAGTCTCGGGCTTCCAGAGCCCGGCGCGTACGATCGAACGCGCACAGTGGAAATAGCAGTGCTTGATCTTCACGCGGGTTGCCAGCAGTGCGGGCTTGCCGAGCGACGACAGCGAACCGACCAGATCGGGGTCGTCGAACACTTCGGCAGTGCCCGAGAGGCGTAGGGTCTCGCCGGTCGCCGGGACCAAGCAAATCATGCCGATCCGGCCGTTGGCGATCATGTTGCTGAGCCCGAAGGCGAGATTGTTGCCGACCCGTTCGGGTATCAGCAGGGTCCTGGAATCCTCGACCCGGATGAAGCCCGGTTCGTCGCCCTTGGGCGAGACTTCGATGGTGCCGTCGGGCGACGTCGTGCTGACCAGCGCGAAGGGGCAGCGCTTGAGGAAGTCGATCGACTGCTCATCGAGCGCCTCTAGGATCTTGACCTTGGTGGTCGGGCGCGGCTCGGGGATCACCCGGCGCAGGTCGGCGATCGAGTTCAGCTTGGCCATGAAGCACTCCGGTCGCTGGCGTCCACGGGGACGGAGCCCTCGTTCGGGCGGGTCCGAGCAGGCGGGTGTCGTATTCTCCCTACGAGCAGGCGGTTGGCAACCACAGGCTGTCCGGCCTCAGAAGTGCGGCGCGACCTCGCGCATGAAGCGTTCCATCTGCTCCTTCACCAGGGCATGAGGCTTCTGGCCGTAGTTGAAATAGAGGATGACCTCGGCAACGCCGGCCGCTTCGACCTTCTTCAGAGTGTCGACGATGTGCTGCGGGCTACCGCACAGGATGGACTTGTCCGTAAGCTTCTCGGGGCGCATGTCACGCAGGATGTTCACGATGTCGACGAAGTACTTGTAGGTTGGCGGCACTTTCTCGTTGGACGACGACGGAAAGGCAGCAATCAATGCGTCCTGGAAATATCGCACCAACGCTTCCTTGCCATACTGCTCCTCGGCCGGAGTCGAAGCGATGTGCACGAAATAGGAGCACATGGCCCGCCGCATCGGCCGTTTGAACTGCTTCTCGCAGGTTTCGCGATAGACCCGGACCGCATCGGCCAACGAGCCATAGACCATGGCGGCGGCGAACGGTGCGTAGATCACGTTCCAGTCGTTCTTCGCCGCAAGTTCCATCGAGGGCCGCGAAAAGCAGGCCACATAGGGCCGGAGCGGCTTCTGCGCCGGCTTGGGGCGGATTTCGACGTCCTTGAACTGATAAAACTTGCCGGAGTGGCTCCACTTGCCGGATTCCGTCCAGGCGCGCCATACGATCTCCAGCCCCTCGGCGAACAACTCCGACGAATCCTCGAAGCTCGCCTGGAACGGTTCGTACTCCTTGCGGTCGTAGCCGCGGCCGGCGGCAAAATCGACGCGCCCGCCCGACAGCAGGTCGAGCGTCGCCCACTCCTCCGCGACATGAAGCGGGTGATGAACCGGCAACAGCGTCACCGCGGGCGCAAGGCGCAATTTCGTGGTGGCGCCGGCGAGCTGCGCGAGCATGGCCAGCGGCGAGGCATTGACGCCCAGCAGGTTGAAATGGTGCTCGCCGATCCAGGCCGAGTTCAGTCCGACCTTCTCGGCAAGCAACGCCTCGGCGTAGATGTCCCTTAGGAACTCTTCGGCGGACCGCGGATTGTTCGGATAGCGATTGTCGCTCAGCGTGAAGTAGCCGAACTGCATGGCGTTCCTCCTGCCCAGACGGCCTCAGGATAGGCCGCGCCTTCTTATTTGCAAATACAATTAAACGGACTGCCAAGACAATCGGCGTCATCCCGAGCGCCGCCAGGGACCTTTGCCGTTGCCCAAGGGCCCCTCGGCCCCTGGCTTCGGGATGACACGATCGGGGACCGCCCGACGGTGCGCTAGTTGGCGGCCTTGCCGGCTGCCTTCTCCTTGGCCTGGCTATAGCGGTCGATCTCGGCCTGCACCGCCTGGGCCGACTCCGCACCCGCCGTCGCATGCTTGGCGGTGGCATTGTCGTAGCTCGCGACCCGCAGCGCGTTGGATTGGCGCTGGAAGTGCGGATGGACGTATCGCGCCATCAACTCGTAGCTGCGCTTGGTCGACTCCCAGTCGGCCCAATTGTGGGCGAGTAGCAGCACAGCGCCGAAGCCGCCGTTCGAACCCAGCCACAGCCGCTCGAAATGCCTGATGCAGTCGTCCGGCGTGCCGATGCAGGCGACGCCGCTGGTGGTCAGGAATTCGACCGGATCGGTGACGCCGGGCGGAATGATGGGAAAGGTGGCGACGTCGGTGAAGTACCGGCAGAAATCCTTCAGGCCGTAGGCCATGTCTGCGCGCGCCTTCTCGCGCGTCTCGGCAACGTGAGCGAACGTGACGATGCGCCACTTCGAGCGATCGGACTTCTTGCCGGCCTTCGCGGCGGCCTCCTCGTGAATTGCCCAGTTGTTGGCATGGGCCTTGAGCGCATCGTCCGAGGTGCCACCAATCGACAGCATGCCGATGCCGTGATTGCCCGATGCCACCGCACCGACCGGCGAGCGCGAGCAGGCGACCGCCATCTCCATGCCGTTCTGCGAGAACGGCATCAGCTGCAGGCGGGCCTCGTTCAAAGTGTACCAGTCGGTCTTCTGGGTGACGGTCTCGCCGCGCATCAGCGGCATGATGCAATCGAGCGATTCGTTCATGCGCCGGCGCTGGTCCGCCGCCTTCAGACCGATCTTGTCGGCATCGTAGATCAAGGCACCCGGCCCGACGCCGAACATCGCCCGGCCGCGCGCCATATGGTCGAGTTGCATCATGCGCGAGGCGAGCGTGAACGGGTGATGGTAGGGCAACGACACCACGCCGGTGCCGAGGCGGATATTGCGGGTGCGCTGGGCCGCTGCGGCAAGGAACATTTCCGGGCAGGCGATGATCTCGAAGCCTCCCGAATGATGCTCGCCGATCCAGGCCTCGTGATAATTCAGCCGGTCGAGGTGCTCGACGAGTTCCATGTCACGCTCGATAGCCAGCGTCGGGTTCTCGCCCAGCGCGTGAAACGGTGCGAGAAAGATGCCGGTGCGAAGATAGCGGCCTTGCATGTCCATGGGCATGATGATCTCCCTCAAATGGAGCGGAATCCGCCGTCTGCCATGACGATGGATCCGGTGACGTAGGACGAAAGGTCTGACGCGAGGAAAACCGCGGGCCCCGCGATATCTTCCGGCTTACCGGGACGGCCGAGCGGCGTGTGGCGCATGACGTTCGCCACCATATCGGGATTCTTGGCGCGCGCCTCGGCGTTGATCCTGGTCTCGATCATGCCGGGTCCGATCGCGTTCACCCGCACGCCGTCCTTGCCCAGTTCCGCGGCCAACGCGCGCGTAAGTCCCAACACACCGTGCTTAGATGTCGTGTAGGCGGCCGAATTGGGCCACGTCACATGCACGAACGACTGTATGGAGCCGATGTTGACGATGCGGCCTTTGGTGGCGCGCAGCTGATCGAGGAAGGCACGCGTGACGTTGAACATGCCGTCGAGATTGATCGACATGATGTCGTCCCAATCCTTGGCGACCGCCGCTGCGTCGGCGACGAACGGCGTGCGGCGATTGATACCGGCATTGTTGACCAGGATCGAGATATTGCCAGACTTGGCGATTTCGGCTGCCGCGCCCTTGCAGGCTTCGCGGTCGGTAACGTCGAGCTTCACGAACGAAGCCTCGCCACCAGTCTGGGTGACGAGAGCGATCGTCTCCCGGGCGCCGTCGGGATTGGTGTCGAGCACGATCACACGCGCGCCTTCACGCGCATAGGCCTCGCAAATGCCCTGGCCAATTCCCGACCCTCCGCCGGTCACGGCCGCAATGTGTCCGTTCAACAGTCCCGCCATCGTCTCCTCCCCTCGAAACGGGTCAGCGTTCCAGCCCGTCCATGTTGTCGTAGAGGCGTTGCAGCGCCTTCTTCAATGTCGCGGCTTCCCGTGCGCTGAAGCCCTTCAGGGCGACCGTCTCGTAACGCTCGGCGATCGGCAAGATGCGCCTGGTGAGGCGCCGTCCGGCCGCGGTGACGTACAAGGCGACGGCACGCGCATCGCCG
>CAWUOG010000267.1:0-4541 GCA_963923875.1 uncultured Alphaproteobacteria bacterium | reverse complement strand
CGTCTTCCGGTCCGTCGTGCGCCTGAGTCACTGGAAAGTCATCACTGAAAGGTGGCCGATCCTCGCGGCATGAGAGGCGCGTTATGCCGCCCTTTCAGCCCCAGTTCAAAGCGCATTTGCTGCCTATTCGGCAGCCGCCTTGGCCGGCTTGTCTTCGGTCGGCACAGGTTGTGAAATCGCAGGCGTCTCGGACGAGACCGGCGCCAGCGCTTCACTGGCAATCTGCGGAGTTGTTTCTGCCACTACCGAGGGCGTGGCGTCGGCCATGGTTTCGGACGGAGCCGGCTCGGCCGCGATCTGCGGCGCCGATTCGGGCTCGGCCAGCGGGTTGTCGACCGCGCCCCTGGCTTCGGCGAGGGCCTTCTCGCCCTCAGCCACGCCTTCCTGGATGAGGCTCTTGATCTCCTTGGTCGGATCGAGACTCGCGACGTCGAGGCCGGTGGCCGCACCGGTGAGCTGCTTCTTGACCTCGTCGAGCTCGGATTGGCGCACCATCTCGTCGACATGGCCGCGGAATTCCGCCGCCATGCCGCGCATTTTCGCCATCCAGTTGCCCCAGCTGCGCAATAGGCCCGGAAGTTCCTTCGGGCCGATCACGACCAGCGCCACGATGGCGATGACCAGGAGCTCGGGGCTATCGATACCGAACATGGACCCTCGACCGGTCTACCTCCCGGCCGATCAGACCTTGGCGGCAGTGTCCTGGCGGACTGTGCCGTTTGGAGGCGTGGTGGTGGCTTGCGCCGAAATCGGCTTGGCGCTGTCGCCCGGCTGCCCTGCCTGCTGAGGCGGCTGTTGTTCGCCCTCCTGCCCACCGACCCCCTTCTTGAAGGCCGAGAGGCCCTTTCCGAAGTCGCCCATGAGCTGCGAAACCTTGCCGCGACCGCCGAACAGTAGCAGCACGACAGCCAGCACGATCAGCCAGTGCCAAATGCTGAAGCTACCCATATGAAAATGCTCCCAGAAACGTTGCGATCGGCGTTGCGCCGATTATGGCACCCCGCGCGAAGGCCCGGCAACCTGCCGAATAGGGCGGGAATGCGGCCTAACGGCCTGTCTCGTCGGCCGCCAGAGGCTCGTCCGCTTCGTCCTCTTCCGCTTCGAGCGGCAGATCCGGTTCTTCAGGCCTGAATATGGGGGGCTGCGCCCTCGGGTCCAAGAGGCCAGCCGCCTTCAGTTCCTCGTGACCGGGCAAATCGTCGAGGCTGGGCAGGCCGAAATGCTCGAGGAAAAAGTCGGTGGTACCCCAGGTCACCGGACGGCCCGGCACCCGGCGGCGGCCCATCGGCCGGATCCAGTTCTGCTCGAACAGAAGGTCGAGCGTGCCCTTGCTCAGACCGACGCCGCGCACCTGTTCGATCTCGGTACGGGTCACCGGCTGGTGATAGGCGATGATCGCCAGGGTCTCGATCGCCGCGCGCGACAGCTTGCGCGTCACCGGCCGCTCGATCTTGAGCTTCTCGGAGAGATCGGGCGCGGTGCGGAAAGCGTAGCCGCCCGCCACCTTCACCAGATTGACGCCACGATTGGCGTACATCTCGGCCAGATCGGCGAGCAGGCGGGCGACATTGGCGTCGTTGGGCAGACGGTCGGCCAGTTCCTTCTCGTCGAGCGCCTGGGTCCCCGCAAACACCAGAGCCTCGAGCAGGCGCAGATGCTGGGCATGGTCAGCCGACACCACGTCGGTGACCGGGGTGGGAACCGGCACGCCAGCAACAACGGTCTCGACGACAGTCTCGACGGCGGTGACCTCGATCACCTCCTCGAGGACTTCTTCTTCCTCGTCGTCTTCGTCATCGTCGTCTTCGTCATCATCGTCGTCGTCGTCCGAATCGTCGTCGTCCGACTCGTCATCTGAATCGTCGTCGTCGGTCTCTTCGTTGTCAGCCTTGTCCTCGACGTCGGTCTTCTTCTTTGCAGCCTCGAGGCCGGCAAGAATCATCGCCACGATCACGGCGGGGTCGTCGACGGCAGGCGAATTGGCTTCGATGTCTGACATGTCAGGACCCGTCACGAGGCTCACTACGTTTACGCAATTGAATGGGGCCGAAACGCTCGGTTTGGCGCAGCTCGATCTGGCCATCCTTGGCCAGCTGCAGGCCGGCCACGAAAGTCGATGCGATCGCCGAGCGGCGACGCGTCGGATCGGTCAGGCCGGCCGGCAGGAAAGCCTCCAGCGTCTGCCAGTCGATCGCGATACCGAGCATGCGGCCCAGCCGCTCCGCCGCCTCCTCGACCGAGAAGAACTGCATCGGCGCGATCTGGTAGGTGTCGGCATCCTTGGGCCGAACCTGGTGGCCGTAGGCCTGCAGCAGATCGAACAGCTTCACGTCCCAGATGGCGCGGCGCACGACCACCACGCCCTCGGGCTGACCGCGAGAGAAGACGTCCTTGCCGAGCTGCGGCCGCGCCATGAGGCGAACGCCCGCTTCCTGCATCGCCTCGAGGCGCCGCAACTGCCACTGCAGCGCGTCGGCCATTTCCTGACCCGACGGCTCCTCGCCGGCAGGGGGTTCGGGCAGCAGCAGGCGCGATTTCAGGTAGGCGAGCCATGCCGCCATCACCAGATAGTCGGCGGCGAGTTCCAGCCTGAGGCGACGCGCTTGCGCCACGTGCGCCAGGAACTGATCGACCAGCGCCACCATCGAGATCTTGCGCAGATCGACCTTCTGGTCGCGCGCGAGCGTCAGCAGCAGGTCGAGCGGGCCCTCGAACCCCTCGAGATTGACGATCAGCTCGCCTTCGCCCGGCGCGATCACGTCCGGTCCCGGCTTCGCGAATTGATCCGCGGGGGCGCCGTCAGCCGGGGGCGGGCTGTTGGGTTCGTTCATTGCCGCCCCGGTTTAATCCAGGGCCGCCGCCTGCCGCTACTGTATTTGGCCCCTTATCCCCATTCCGGCAGCAGGCTGGCCAGGCGCCGGGAAGCCTCGGCGCGCGGCATCGGGGCATGCAGGCGGGCGAGCGCCGAACGGCCGGCCTGAAAGCGCTGCCAACCGCGCTCGGTGAGCGGGCCGGTCCGGCCGGCGACCTGCTTCATCTCGTCCATCCGGCCGTTGCAGTGAAGCGCCACGTCGCAGCCGGCGGCGATCGACCGCGCGGCGCGCTCGCCGAGGGTGCCGCCCAGCGCTTGCATGGAAAGATCGTCCGACAGCAGCAGGCCATCGAAGCCGATATGGCTGCGGATCACGTCCTGCAGGGCCCCTGCCGAAATCGTAATCGGCGTGGCAGGATCGATCGCCTCGAACAGCAGATGGCCGGTCATCGCCCACGGCAGGTCGGACAGGAGCTTGAAGGGCAGGAAATCGGTCTTCTCCAGCATCGCGCGCGAGACGCCGACATGCGGCAGGTGGTCGTGCGAATCGACCGTGGCACGCCCGTGGCCGGGGATGTGCTTGATCACCGCCATCACGCCCTCGGCCATCAGCCCTTCGGCGGCAGCCCGCCCGATCGCCGCCACCGCCTCGGCCGTGTCGGCATAGGCGCGGTCGCCGATCACGGCGTGAGTCTCGGGGAAGGCAATGTCGAGAACCGGGAGGCAGTCGACGTCGCAACCGATCGAGGCCACGTCATGCGCCAGCAGCCGCGAGTTGAGCCGGGCGGCCTCGAGACCCTTCGCCGGATCGCGGCGGTAGAGCTCGCCCAGAACCCTGCCGGGTGGCGCCTTGCGCCAGTGCGGAGGCTTCAGCCGCGCGACCCTTCCGCCTTCCTGGTCGACAAGCACCGGAGCGTCGGCGCGCGCCACGCACGCGCGCAGGTCGTCGATCAGCTTTCTCGCCTGGTCCGGCGAGTCGATATTGCGGGCGAAGACGATGAAGCCCAGCGGATCGGTATCGCGGAAGAACGCCCGTTCGTCCGCGGTAAGTTCCAGGCCCGAGCAGCCGAAAATGACGGCTTTGGGGTTCACCGTGCCGGCGGAACGATGACGCAGTCGGCCTTGCGGCTCTTGAGCGTGCTGCAAACGCTGTGCGCCTGCTTCTCATCGAGCGGTCCCGCCTGCACGCGGTACCACACGCCCTTGTCGCCGAGATCGACGCGGGCCGGCTGCATCCTGAGATTGGCCAGCACGTCGCCGTGCGCCGCCTGCAGGCGTGCCCAGGTCGATTTGGCGACGTCCTCGCTCTTCACCGAGGCGATCTGCACGCGCCAGCCGCCGGTCGGACCGGACATATTGTCGATCAGGCTGGCGATCGAGGGCGCCGCCTCGGTCGGGCCAGGCTTGTCGGCCACTGCCGGAGTCGTCCCGGGCGGAGTCGCGGCGGGCGATGGCGTGGTCGTCGTGGCAGCCGGCGGTGGCGTCGGGCCGCTGCCCGCCTGGATCGGAGTCGGAGTGGGCGCGACGGCCGGCGGCGTAGCCTTGGCTTGGTCAGGTTCGCTCGGCTTGGGCGGTGCCGGCGGGGGCAAGCCGTTGGCCGGCAGGCTCGGTACCTTGGGCTCGGGCAGCAGCTTCTCGGGCGGCACCTGGACCGCATTGGGGGTCAGTCGATTGTAGACTTCCTTGTCCTGGTTGGGCGGCACCAGGCCCCCCGCATTCTCGGGCTTGA
>CAWUOG010000266.1:0-4541 GCA_963923875.1 uncultured Alphaproteobacteria bacterium | reverse complement strand
TCGGCCCCCATCAGGACAAACGACGTCATGCCGCCGACCGGTACGGACTGCAGTTCGAGCGTCGCCTCGCGGCGGGCGTCGATGAATACGAATTGCCCGGCGACGCGCCGCGCGACATTCACCGTCATCACGGTCTGGAAATGCGCTCCAAGCACGTCAGGCCAGTCGTCCAGGATCCGCAGCGTGCCGATCGCCCTCGAACAGGATAGTGCCATCTCGAGCACGAGCTTGCCGTCATCGTCTCGGACCGGCGGCACGCCGATGGCCCCCGGGATGCAGGCCTCGCCCTCGATCGCAAAGCGGGCATAGGCGCGCAGCGCCCGGTCGACTTGGGCGACCGCCGCTGCCTCGCCCCTTCCGGCCGCCTCCAGGATCGGGACATAAAGCGGATCGACTTCCTCCGGCGCGAGCGTCAGCCGATAGGTCAGCCGGTCGCCCAGAACCTCGAGTCCCGCGACCCCGGTGCTGGTGACATGAGCGACCGCCGTTCCCTGCCAAAGGAAGAGCGCGAGGGCCAGAACACCCGGAATGTTCAGCGGCGATCTGGACATGTCCCTGGCAAACGATCCTGTCCGAAAACCGCCAGACCCATAGCACGAGCCGCGCCTAGATGTGCCTGTCGAAGCTTCAGGAGAATCGCCCGATGGCAACACACCGCCGCGAACACCATCTCAACGTATCCGCCGCAAGAGTCTGGCAGGCTGTGCGCGATTTCGGCCAGGTGCACATCCGGGTGGCACCGGGCTTCCTCATCAGCCTCGAACTTGACCAGGGCGATCGCATTGTCACGTTCTTCAACGGGCTGGTTGCGCGCGAGCGGCTGGTGACGATTGACGACGCCGCGATGCGCCTGGTCTATGCCGTCGTCGAGGGCCGGCCCACCCACTACAACAGCGCGATCCAGGTGATTGCCGACGGCGAGTACAGGTGCCGGCTGATCTGGACGATCGATCTGCTGCCCGACGAACTCGGCCCCATCCTGGGCGGCATGATGGATCACGCCGCCCCGTTCATGAAAAAGACTCTCGAGGCAGCCTGAGTCAGGCCGCGTCGGCCTTGGGCAGCACGTCTTCGTACTTCTTGAAGCCCGGCAGCGCCTCGACCCGCGCCATCCATGCCTTCACGTTGGGGTAGGGCGACAGATCGATCTCGGCCTCGCCGGCGTAGGCCACGTCACCATAGACGGCGACGTCGGCCACCGTGGCCTCGCCCCCCGTCAGGAAAGGACCGGCCCCGAGTTCGGTGTCGAGCACCTTGAGCGCGTCTTTCGCGAGATTGACGTACATCGTGTAAACGCTGTCGTCGGCCTTGAGGAAACCCCGCTTGATGGCGCGCGGACGATAGACGTTCGGCGCCAGCCGGTCGAACTCCCAGAAGATCCACTCGCGCACGCGGGCCTTCTGCTCGGGGGTCTTGCCGCCCATCTTGCCGAGCTTGTCGGCGAGGTAGAGCAGGATCGAACCGGACTGGCAGAGCTTCAGCCCGCCGTCTTCCAGTGCGGGCACCTGGCCAAAGCGATTGACTGCGAGATATTCCGGCTTCTTGTGCGCGCCGGCCCGCAGATCGACGTGCTTGTAGGCGAATGGCTGTCCCATCAGCGACATGGCCAGCCCCGCCTTGTAGGTGGGGCCCGACAACCAGATTCCGTGCAATACAGGCTTGGACATGTTCTTTGCTCCCTAGGGGATTCTTGACCCGCGGCAATTAGCATGTATGACCGCGACCATGAAGATTTCCGCGCGCGACATCGACCACCTCACGATGACCCTCACCGATCCGGCCCGAGTCGCGACTCAATTCGAGCAGCTCGGCTTCAACCTCACACCCGAAGACTCCGACCCGCGCCTGATCTGCTTCCAGCCGGCCGACGAGGATGTCCCCAACTACATCGACCTCACGGAAGGCGAGTTCGAGGGGTTCACGCTTGCCGTCAACGTCGCCGAGACCAAGGGCGAGGAACGTTCACAGCGCTGGGAAAACGAGGACGGATTGGAGACCGAAGCAACCATCGTGGTGGGCGACGGCGCCGGCCCCCTTCCCTGGCTCCCCGTTCAGCACAGGACGCCCGAGGCCTTTTCCGACCCGGAATGGATCATTCATCCCAACGGCGCGCTCGGCTTCATCGCCGTCCACGCCATTGCCGACGACCCGGGTGCCGCCATGGAAGCGCTGGCCAAGGCGTGGAGCGCAGAGGGCGAGGAGATCTTCGACGGCTGCGCCGTGGTGAAGACCGGTGCGGTCGAGTTGCTTATCTGGTCACCGTCGGCCTATCAGAACGAATACAAGGACATCGAAGTGATCGCGCCGACCCGCCGCCCCACGGTGGTCGGCGTCGGCATCGCCGTCGAACGCGCCCGCCCGCTACAGGCGCTTCTGCGCGCCAACAACGTGCCCTTCGCGCTGGCCGAAGGTGACCGCGTGCTGGTTGCCCCGGAACAGGCCGGCGGCCTCCTGATCGAGTTTCTGCCCCAGAACTGAGGCAGCGACGCTCAGAACAGCGGAGCGGGGCCCTGCGGCACACTCTTCCAGAATTCGGGGTCGTGGCCGAAGATCAGCTTCGCCCCGCTTCTTTCCAAGGCCTCCAGCCGGTCGAGCGACGCCAACATCTCGACGCGATCGAAGACGCGCGCCGGCAGCCGGCGCTCCTTCAAGGTCCTGCAGAAGTAGCAGGCGTCACCGGTCAGCACGACCTCGCCCCTTTCCGTACGCACCCTGAGCGATTGATGGCCGGGCGTATGGCCATAGGTCGGGATGCAGACCACGCTGCCGTCACCGAACACGTCGTACTCGCCCTCGACCTGCTTGACCTTGTGCCCCTTGTCGAAGTCGGCCTTGTAAAAGCCGAACTTGCTTTCGCCGTCGGGTGACATGCCGACTTCCCATTCGCGGCGCTGCACGATCACCGTGGCATTGGGCACGAACTCGTTGCCGCCAGCATGGTCAAAATGCAGATGCGAAGTGATGATGAAGTCGATCTTGCCCGGGTCTCGGTCGATCGATTCGAGCTTCGACTTGATGTCGTCCTTCGGGCCGAATTTCGTGAAGTCGAACATCTTCATCAGTCGCTCGCTGATGCGGCTTCTGGCGTCGGTCCGCAATTGCGGATGCATGCCGGTGTCGAACAGCGCACGGCCCTTCGGGTGCTCGATCAGGAACGACGGGATCGGCAAGTCGATCCGGCCCTCCCCACCTTGCATCAGGGCATCGAAAGGCCCGTTCAGATACCCGCAGGTCATCGCATAGAGTTTTGCTGTCATGAGCGAAACCTAGCACATCGCGACGTGGATGCTCGATCGGTCCGCTGGTCCCTCGAGGCAGCCGATCCTGCGCGATAGAACGCCGCGGTCATGCGGCTAGCGGCCTCGATGAACGGCGCCGTCCTCGCGGAAATCGCCGCCTAGCCGTCGAGCGCCTTCTTCAGCAGTTCATTGACGATCTTCGGATTTGCCTTGCCGCCGGTCGACTTCATCACTTGGCCGACGAACCAGCCAACTGTGGTCGGCTTGGCCTTGTAAGCTTCGACCTGCTTCGGGCTCGCGGCAATGATTTCCTTGATCGCTGCCTCGATCGCGCCTGTGTCGGTGACCTGTCTCAGGCCGCGCTCCTCGACCAGGACGGCGGGGTCCTTGCCCGTCTCCTCCATGACAAGAAACAGGTCCTTGGCGATGCGGCCCGAGATCGTGCCGTCCTTCTGCAAGTCTATCAGCTTGCCGAGATGCTCGGCCTTGATCGGCGATTCCGAAATGCCGATGCCGCGGCGGTTGAGCATGGCGAAGAAGTCGCCGGTCACCAACTTCACGACCTCCTTGGCATCCCGCCCCTTGGCCACGACGTCGAAAAAGGACGCCGTTTCCTTCTCCAGCACGAGCACGCCCGCGTCGTAGGGCGTGAGGCCATACTCGTTGATGAAGCGCGCCTTCCGGGCATCGGGCAGCTCGGGAAGGCTCGCCTTGATTTGATCGACGAACTTCTGCTCGAGCACCAGGGGCAGCAGATCAGGGTCGGGAAAGTAGCGATAGTCGTGCGCATCTTCCTTGGAACGCATCGAGTGCGTTTCGCCCCTGCCGTGATCGAATCGGCGCGTCTCCTGCACGATCTTGCCGCCGCCCTCGATGACCTCGATCTGGCGCCGCGCCTCAAACTCGATCGCCTGCTTCACGAAGCGGATCGAGTTCACGTTCTTGATCTCACAGCGCGTGCCGAGTTCGTCGCCCGGCTTGCGCACCGAGACATTGACGTCGCAGCGCATGGAGCCCTCGTCCATGTTGCCATCGCAGGTGCCAAGGTAGCGCATGATCGAGCGCAGCTTGGTGAGATACGCCGCCGCCTCGTCGGCAGAGCGCAAGTCTGGCTTGCTGACGATCTCCATAAGAGCCACGCCGGAGCGGTTGAGATCGACATAGGTCTGGCTCGGGTGCTGGTCGTGCAGGCTTTTGCCAGCATCCTGCTCGAGATGCAGCCGCTCGATGCCGATCTTCCTGGTGACGCCACCCTCCAGATCGATCTCGACCACGCCCTCGCCTACGATCGGATCCTTGTAC
>CAWUOG010000265.1:0-4546 GCA_963923875.1 uncultured Alphaproteobacteria bacterium | reverse complement strand
GTGCACGTATAAAAGGTGAGCTCGCGGTTCTTGCCGTCGGGCAGGTCCTCGACCTTGTCGTTGTGCGGCGGCGGCTTGCCCCTGTCGGGATCGGGCTGCGCCACGGCGGGTGCTGCCGCCCTCGTTGCAGGGGGCTGTGGCGGCACCCAGACATACTGGTTCTTGCGGAAGTCGCCGGCGCGGTCGAACGCGAGCAGCAGGAACGTCGTCGTCAGGGTGATGACGACGACGTGTGTGATGGTGAGCTTCAAGATTCGACGAGGACGCGGATGCGGCTGACCGGGTTGCCGCCGTAGCCCTGGGGATTCCAGTTGGCGGCCTGGAAGGGTTGGGTCGCGCCCTTGGCGTCGGTGGCCCTCGACCAGACCTCGTAGTAGCCGGAGGTCGGCAGGTCGATCGAGGCGGTGAAACGCTGCCAGGCGAACTTGTTCTTGGGCGCATCGACCTTTGCGGTCTTCCAGGTGGCGCCGTAGTCGGTCGAGATGTCGACCGACTTGACCTCGTTGTCGCCCGCCCAGGTGTGGCCACGCAGGTCGAGCTTTTTGGTGCCGGCGGGCAGGCGCGCGCCGTCGGCCGGGAAGGTGATGACCGAACGCACCGGCATCGATTCCAGGATCGCCATGTCCTTGTCGTCGCCCTTGCTGCCCGGGACGATCGGCTTCTTCGGCACGCGGTAGGAGAAGCCGCCCATGCCCGGGCCGTCATGCTCCTTGTCGCGGATCCAGATGCGGGTCAGCCACTTGGTCGAGAGCGACCCGGCCCAGCCCGGCACGATCAGGCGCACCGGTGCGCCGTGGATCAGCGGCAGGTCCTGGCCGTTCAGCTTGAAGGCGATCAGCGTGTGCTCCTCCATCGCCTTGGCGATCGGCATGCCGCGCGAGATGCTGGGCTTGTCGGTCTCGCCGGCCAGCGTCGGATCCTTGCCGTAGTGGCCGGTATAGACCGCCGAGGACTTCAGGCCGGCGGCCTTCAGCACGTCGGCCAGCCGCACGCCCGTCCACATCGGGCAGCCCGCGCCGCCGTTGGTCCACTGGTTGCCGCGCGCTTCGGGCGTGAAGAAGGAGCGGCCGTTGCCGCCGCATTCCAGCATCAACTGGTAGGTGACGTTGGGAAAGCGGCCGATCATCTCGGCGACGGTGAACTCCAGCGGCGTGTTGACCTCGCCGTCGACCTTGATCTTCCAGCTCTTGGCGTCGCCGGCATTGTCGGGAACCTGGCCGTTGTTGCGCACGAACAGCTTGTCGGTCGGCGTCACCGCATCGTCGAGCAGCTCGGCCTGCGTCTCGGCGACCAGCGGCTTGTCGCCCAGCACCGCGAGCTTCGCCTTGCCGTCCATCTCGAGAAGCTTCGGCCCCTTGGCAGCCGGCGCGCCTTGCGCCAGTGCGCCGCCCAGCGGCGGCAACGAGGTGGCGACCGTGGCCATCCCGACTCCCTTCAACAGAGTGCGTCGCGATGCGTTCAAGTTCTTCTTGTTCGGCGTGCTCATTGTTTCCTCCACCCTTGGAGGAAACTTAACGCACCGCCGGCGTTTGACCAAAGCGGGAAAACGCCAGGCTGCACAGGCTGACGAAGAGGTGAAGCGCGGAAAGACCGGGAGCGGCCGATATGGGGTCTTGCCTGACTGCTGCGACCCGCTGGGGCCGCTCCCGATGTCTCATTCGTGAAGCGCCGCTATGCCGAAACCCGGATGATTGTCGCGGCAATCGTCGCGGCACGTTGGTTCGGTGGAAGCATCTAAACCTCCGCCTTTGTTGTAGTCTCGAATTTCAGTCACCAAGGCGACGGCTTGTCAATGCACGAGTCGCGCAAGCGGGGGGAACAATGGAAAGGGTCGCGACGGGCTACGGATTGATCGAAGGACCGGTGTGGGACGCAACGCATGGTCTCTATTTCAGCGATGTGCTGAACGGCGGGGTCTTCCGGCTCGACCGCGCCGGCAAGATCACGACGGCGATCGAGAAGCGGCGCGGGATCGGCGGCATGGCGCTGCACGCCTCGGGTGGCCTGGTGGTGGGCGGCCGCGACATCGCCTGGATGTCGCTGAAGGACTCGAGCAGCAAATCGCTGCTGGCCCAGAGCGCCATTCCCGGCGCGGTCGGCTTCAACGACCTGACCACCGATGCCGCGGGCCGCGCCTATGTCGGCTCGCTCGCCTACAAGGTGTTCGGCGGCGAACCGATCAAGCCGGGCCATCTGCACGTCATCGACCTCGACGGCACGATGCGCACGCTGTCCGACGGCGTAATGCTCACCAATGGTCTCGGCTTCTCTCCGGACGGAAAGCTGCTTTATCACTCCGACGCCCGCGCGCCGCTGGTGCGCGTCTACGATGTGAAAGCGGACGGGTCGGTCGGGCCGTGGCGCAAGTTCGCGTCACTTGGCGAAGATCGCGTGCCCGACGGGCTGAAGGTGGCGGCTGACGGCTCGGTCTGGGTGGCCGACGCCCATGGCGGCCGGGTCGCGGTGTTCAATCCTGACGGCAGCCATCGCAAGGATGTCGCTGTACCGCTGCCGATGGTCACCAGCCTGTGCTTTGCCGGCGACGATCTGAAGGATCTCTACATCGTCACCGGCTCGCGCGGCGGCCCGGGCGAGAATTGCGGCAGCATCTTCAGGCTGCGATCCGACGTCGCCGGCCTCGCGCTGCCGCCGGCCCGGGTAAGGCTCTAGATCTTCTCGATCACGGCCTTCCCGAATCGCGCCATCTCGGCCAGCACCGCTTCGGTGGTGGGCCGGCCGAAATCGATGTCGATTGCGCCGACTCCGAGCTGCTTCAGGGCGCGGAAGTCGGCGATGAGGTCGGACTCGCTGCCGGAGAACAGCCGGCGCTCGCCGTCGTTGGCCTTGGGCGGGACGGCTGCGCCGTAGCGCTTCACCCGGAAGGCGACACCGACAGAGCCCGGCACACGGCCGGCCTTCTTCTCCGCCTCACGCAGGCGCGCGATGCCCGTTTGCAGGCGCGGCAGCGTGTCGAGAAGGTGCTGGTTGTTGCTGCCGATCGGATACCAGGCATCGCCGATGCGCGCTGCGCGGCGCAGCGCGGCCGGGCCCTCGCCGCCGACCCAGATCGGCGGGTGCGGCTTCTGCACCGGCTTGGGCTCGAGCACGATGCCGTCGAACTTCGAATACTTGCCGCTGAATTTGGGCGAACTCTCGGTCCACAGCACCTTGAAGGCATCGATGTATTCGTCGGTCACCGCGCCGCGTTCGGGGAAGGGCGTGGTGACGACGGCATCGAACTCCGTCTTCAGCCAGCCCGCGCCGATGCCGACCGTCAGCCGGCCTCCCGACAGCACGTCGAGCGTCGCCAGCATCTTGGCCGACAGCACGGCCGGCCGGTGCGGCACGACCAGCACGGCGGCGACCAGCCGGATGCGTGAGGTCTTGGCGGCGATGTAGGCCATGCCGATCAGCTGCTCGTGGCGCTCCAGCGGCGCGTCCTCGTAGAACTCGCCGCTCTCCGAGTAGGGATAACCCGGCACCCGGGTGTCGGGCAGCACCACGTGGTCGGTCATGGTGAGGTAGTCGAAGCCCATCGCCTCGCCCTCGACGGCGATGCGCGTCATGCGATCGACGGCCGACAGCGGGCCGGAATTGGGCAGGTTGAAGCCGATCTGCACTATATGACCTTGCGCACGATGTGCCGGCGGTTCGACGTGAAGGGCCGCACTTCCTTGGGCCAGCGGCCCTTTTCGCCCGCCTCCGCCCATTCCTTGCTGAGCAGCACGGCAGGGCTGTCGATCTCGTAGATCGCCACGTAGGAGGCCTGGCCCGCGCCGTCGAGCACCTTGCGCTCGCCGCCGATGTTGAAGGCGGCCGGCTCGGTCTTCATGCGGGTGACGGCACCGACGCCCGGCACCTTCTTCAGGAGCGGCACGTGCTCGGTGTCGTAGACCTCGTTGAACAGCGCTTCCTTGTCCTTGGTGACATCCATACTGACGACGAACAGATACTTGGTGGCGATCGGCATGTCGGCTCTCCCAATCCGGCTCGAATTCAAGATGCAAGGATGATGCGCGCGAGCTCGTCCGGCGTGCTGAGCATCGGATAGTGGCCGGTATCGATCTCGTGCCAGCGCGCCCCGAGATCGGTCGCGGCGCGGCGCTGATGGGCTTGCGGCGGGTTGGTGCTGCGTCGGCACCAGACCACGTCGGCGTTCCACTTCTGCTGCCAGAAGCTCTTGAGCTTCATCGGCTCTTCCATCGCGGCCTTCGGATGGAGCGTCGTGCGCTCGGCCGCCCAGTCGCGCAACCTGGGATCGAGATCCTTGAACAGCCGGTTGACCGCGTCGTCGCGCGCCACGCCGGTGGCGAGCTCGGTGTTGACCGCGGTCGGCCGCTTGACGATGTCGGACAGCCGCTCGCCATCCTTCAGGACGAGCGCATCGGCGAACACCAGCCGCGCGATCCTGGGCCGCGCCATTTCGGCCGCTTCGCTCATCACCATGCCGCCGCAGCTCGTGCCGATCAGCACGACATCGTGCAGGTCTTCGTAATACAGGAGCTGCGCGATCTCCCTGGCGTGCAGCGTATTGGTGATGCCAGGC
>CAWUOG010000264.1:0-4548 GCA_963923875.1 uncultured Alphaproteobacteria bacterium | reverse complement strand
GCGGTCGCTGTCGAGGCCGCCCTTGATGTCGTCGAAGCGGATCACGTCGGCGCCGAGCTGCGCGAGCGTCATGCCGCCCAGAGGGGCGGCAATGAACGCCGAGCCTTCGACGATGCGAAGGCCCGCCAAGATACCTGTCATGTGCGTTTCCCGTGTCTTTCCTGGTCTTCTTGTCGTCGGTCTTGTTCGCTTGTCTTGCTAGGCCTTGGCGCCGGACGGCAACCGGCCCGTCAGGTTGTTCTTGCGCTTGTCGAGCCACCATCCGTATTCCGGATTCCACATCTCGAACTTCTCGTCGCAGCCCAGCTCCTGCGCGGCGTGCACCGGCCAGAACGGGTCGTAGAGCGCCTGGCGGCCGATCGCGATCAGGTCGGCATCGCCATCCTGAAGGATCTTCTCGGCCTGCGGACCGTCGAGGATCAGGCCGACCGCCATGGTGGGAATGCCGGCGCCGCGCTTCACGGCGGCGGCGAAAGGCACCTGGAAGCCGAGGTCGCGCTTGATCGGTGCCGCGGTCGAAAGCCCGGTAAGTCCGCCCGACGAGGTATCGACCACATCGATGCCGAGCGCCTTCAGTTCGTGCGCGTAGGCCACGGTGTCGTCGACGTCCCAGCCGCCGCCGCCATCGACCGCCGAGACGCGGATGAACATCGGCTTGTGCTCGGGCCAGTTCTCGCGCACCGCCTTCGCCGCCGCGAGCGGGAAGCGCATGCGCCCGGCGCGGTCACCGCCATACTGGTCGTTGCGCTTGTTGCTGATCGGCGAGAGGAACTGCGCCAGCAGATAGCCGTGTGCGCCGTGGATCTCGATGATGTCGTAGCCGGCAGCATCGGCGCGGCGCGCGGCCTCGCCGAACTTCTTCACGATCGCCTCCATCTGCGCGACGTCAAGGGCGATCGGCGTCTCGGAGTAGCGCTCGCCGGCGGATAGCGCCGACGGCCCATAGACCTGCCAGCGCTGCCAGTTCGCGCCCTTCGGGCCGAACTCGTCCGGCTTGTCGAACTGGCGAGGCGAAGAGGCCTTGCGGCCGGCATGGGTGATCTGCGTGGCCGCCAGCGATCCTTCCTGCTTCAGGAAGCGCGTGAGGCGCTTGTGCCCCTCGATCTGGCTGTCGTCCCACATGCCGAGATCGCCCTGCGTCACGCGGCCCTCGGGCACCACGGCGCAGTTTTCGGTGAAGATGATGCCGAACTTGCCGAGCGCAAACTTGCCGAGATGGACCAGGTGATAGTCGTTCACCAGCCCGTCCGTGGCGCGGTACTGCACCATCGGCGAGACCACCGTGCGATTGGCCGCCACGACCCCGCGGAGCTTCAACGGCGAAAAGAGCATCGGTCTTTGCAAGGGTCGTTCTCCTGAACGCAAGGGCTTGTCCGATCCGGAACATAGACCGGCCGACCACCCAAGGCCTATCCTGCGGGCATGTTTGACCTCGTCATCCGAAACGGAACCGTGATCGACGGCTCTGGCGCGCCGCGCCGAGTGGCCGATGTTGCAGTGCAGGACGGCAGGATCGCCGCCGTCGACGCAAGACTGGGGCCGGCCCGGCGCGAGATCGACGCCGCGGGACTGCTGGTGACGCCGGGGTTCGTCGATATCCACACCCATTACGACGGCCAGGCGACCTGGGACCCTTTCCTCACGCCGTCGTCCTGGCACGGCGTGACCACGACGGTGTTCGGCAATTGCGGCGTCGGCTTCGCGCCGGTGCGTCCCGGCGCCTCGGGCTACCTGATCAACCTGATGGAGGGCGTCGAGGATATTCCGGGCACCGTCCTGAGCGAGGGCGTGAAGTTCAACTGGGAATCCTTTCCGCAATATCTCGACGCGCTGGCGTCGATGCCGCGCGCCGTCGACGTTGCCGCCCAGCTGCCGCACGGAGCGCTGCGCTTCTACGTGATGGGCGAGCGCGGCGCCGATCATGCCGAGATGCCCAACCAGGGCGAACGGGAGGAGATGACTCGGCTGGTCGAGGAGGCGCTCGGCGCCGGCGCCATGGGCGTGACGACCTCGCGCACCACCAAGCACAAGGCGCGCGACGGCCGCTTCACGCCGTCGCTGTCGGCCCGCGAGGCCGAGTTGTTCGCCCTGGCCGAGGGCATGAAGCGGGCCGGCCGTGGCGTGCTTCAGGTCAATTCCGACTTCGGGCCGGGCGAGTTCGAGGCTCTCGACGCGGCGGCCAGGCTGGCCGGCCGGCCGCTGTCCTGCCTGCTGGTCCAGGTCGACGCCCAGCCCAAGCTGTGGCGCGAGACGCTCGACCAGATCCATGCGGTGCGTGCTCAGGGCCGCGAGGCCAATGCCCAGGTCGGCTCGCGGCCGATCGGCGTGATCATGGGCCTCGAGACCACGGCCCATCCGTTCGTCGCCCATCCGGCGTGGCGCGAACTCGCGAAGCTCTCGCCCGCCGAGCGCTATGCCCGCCTGTCGTCCGATGCTGACCTCCGCCGGCGCCTGGTCGAAGAGCCGAACGGCGACGGGCCGCGCGCCTTCATGGCCGAGGCTTTCCACAAGATGTTCCCGATCGGCGAGCGGCCCAATTACGAGCCGCAGTCCGGCGAATCGGTGAAGGCGATCGCGGAGCGCACCGGCCGCACGCCGCAGCAGGTCGCGCTCGAGACCATCATGGACCGCGGCGGCAAGGGCCTGCTGATGCTGCCGTTCGAGAACTACGCCCACGGCAGTCTCGACGTCGTGCACGAGATGATCACCGATCCCGCGACCGTGCTTGGCGTGGCCGATGGCGGCGCCCATGTCGGCGTGATCTGCGACGCCTCCTCGCCGACCTCGCTGCTGACACTGTGGGGCCGTGACCGCACGCACGGGCCGAGGCTCCCGCTCGAGTTCCTCGTCGCCAAGCAGACCCGCGGCACGGCCGAAGCCTACGGCATGCTCGATCGCGGCCTGCTGGCACCCGGCCACAAGGCCGACATCAACGTGATCGATTTCGAGGCGCTGGCATTGAAGCGCCCCGAAGTGGTCTACGACCTTCCGGCCGGCGGCCGTCGCCTGGTACAGCGCGCGACGGGTTACCGCCACACGTTCAATTCAGGTGTCGAAACCGTCAGCAACGACGAACTGACCGGCGCCCGGCCGGGCACGCTCGTCCGAGGTGCCCAGAAGGCGGTCTAGACCGTCATGTGACCGCGGACCTTCTCGACATCGAAGGTCTCTCGCGTGCCCGACATGACGATCTCGCCGCGGTCCATCACCGCGAAGTCGTCGGCCAGTTCATGGGCGAAGTCGAGATACTGCTCGACCAGCAGGATTGCCATGTCGCCGCGCTGGCGCAGGAAGGTGATGGCGCGGCCGATATCCTTGATCACCGACGGCTGAATGCCCTCGGTCGGCTCGTCGAGCACCAGCAGCTTGGGCCGCATGGTCAGCGCGCGGCCGATCGCGAGCTGCTGCTGCTGGCCGCCCGACAGGTCGCCGCCGCGGCGCTTCAGCATCGAATCGAGCACAGGGAACAGCTCGAAAACCTCGTCCGGCACCTTCTTCAAGTCGCGGCTGAGCGGCGCGAAGCCGGTCTCGAGGTTTTCCTTAACCGTCAGCAACGGGAAGATCTCGCGGCCCTGCGGCACCAGCGCCACGCCGCGCCGGGCGCGCTCATAGGCCGGCATCTTCGAGATCTCGGTGCCCTCGAGGGTGATCGACCCCGAGGCAACCGGCTGCAGGCCGCAGATCGCGCGCAGCAGGCTGGTCTTGCCGACGCCGTTGCGGCCGAGCAGGCAAGTCACCCGGCCGATCGAGGCCGAGAGCGACACCGACCGCAGCGCCTGGGCCGCGCCATAGTAGAGATCGACGTTCTGGACGGTGAGCATCGCAGTCATCGGCCGAGATAGACTTCAACGACGCGCTGGTCGGCGCTGACCTGATCGAGCGAGCCTTCGGCCAGCATCGAGCCCTCGTGCAGCACCGTGACCTTCACGCCGAGGGCGCGCACGAAGCTCATGTCGTGTTCGACCACGACGACGGAATGGGACTTGTTCACCTCGCGCAGCACGTGCGCGGTCGTTTCGGTCTCGACGTCAGTCATGCCGGCGACCGGCTCGTCGACCAGCAGCAACTTGGGATTTTGCGCCAGCAGCATGCCGATTTCGAGCCACTGCTTCTGACCGTGGCTGAGGCGGGCGCCCAGCATGTGCTGCTGTTCTTCCATGCGGATGATCGACAGGATTTCGGCAAGACGGTCATTTTCCGCCTTGGTCGGTGCTGCACCCAGCAACTGGTACCAGCTGCGGATGCCGGCCAGCGCCAGCAGGAGGTTGTCGCGCACCGTGTGGTTCTCGAACACCGTGGGCTTCTGGAACTTCCGGCCGATGCCCAGGGTGGCGATGCTCGCCTCGTCGAGCTTGGTGAGGTCGGCGCGGCCGTCGAACACGACCTCGCCGGAGTCGGGACGGGTCTTGCCGGTGATGACGTCCATCATGGTCGTCTTGCCGGCACCGTTGGGACCGATGATGGCGCGCATCTCGCCGGGCTCGACCAGCAATGAGAGGTTGTTCAGCGCCTTGAAGCCGTCGAAGGAGACGGTGACGCCGCTGAGAT
>CAWUOG010000263.1:0-4567 GCA_963923875.1 uncultured Alphaproteobacteria bacterium | reverse complement strand
GGCATGCCGAAATCGTCGCGCAGGCGATTCACCAGGAAGCGGATGTAGTCCTTGCCCAGTTCGTCCGCCTGGCTGGCCGACAGCACGAAGGTCGGCGGCCGCGTCTTGACCTGGCTCATGAAGCGCAGCCGGATGCGGCGGCCCTTGGCGAGCGGCGGCGGATGCAGCGTCTCCATCTCGCGCAGCCAGCGATTGAGCTTGGGCGTCGGCACGCGCTTGTTCCAGATCCGGTCGATCTCGAACACCGCCGGCATCAGCTTCTCCACGCCGCGGCCGCTCAGCGCCGAGAAGCCGACGATCGGCACGTCCTTGACCTGGGCGAACGAGGCTTCGAGCCGGTCGCTGAGCTTGCGCCACGCCTTGCTCGCGCCGGAGCGATCGTCGGCCAGCAGGTCGGTCTTGTTGACGGCGATCACCAGCGCGCGGCCCTCGTCGATCACGCGGCCGGCGATGGTGAGGTCCTGCTTCTCGGCCATGTCGCCGGCATCGAGCACGACCACCACGACGTCGGCGGTACGGATGGAATCGAGCGTGTCGGCCACCGACATCTGCTCCAGCCTGTGGTCGATGCGCGACTGGCGGCGCATGCCGGCGGTGTCGATCAGCCTGATCTTGCGGCCGCGCCACTGCCACTCGACGCGGATCGCGTCGCGCGTGGTGCCGGCCTCCGGCGCGGTGATCACGCGCTCCTCGCCGATCAGCCGGTTGAGCAGGGTCGACTTGCCGACGTTCGGGCGGCCGACGATCGCCAGCATCAGCGGGCGCCTGGCCGCGGCCGCCGCGGCGGCTTCGGCGTACTTCTCGCTCTTCTCGACGACCTCCTCGGGCTCGGCTTCCGCCGCCTCCTCGTCGGGATCGATCGCCGGGACCAGGCGCGACAGCGCCTCGTGCAGGTCCGAGAGGCCCTCGCCGTGCTCGGCCGATACCGGGATCGGCTGGCCGAAGCCCAGCGCGTGCGCCTCGGCGAGACCGTTCTGGCCGGCGCGGCCTTCGCACTTGTTGGCGACGACGATGACCTTGTCGTGGCGCTTGCGCAGCCAGCTCGCGAACGCCTCGTCGAGCGGCAGCACCCCGGCGCGCGCATCGATCAGGAACAGCACGGCATCCACGGTATCGATCGCGCGCTCGGTGAAGACCCGCATGCGACCCTCGATGCGGGGAATGTCGGCGGTTTCCCAGCCGGCGGTGTCGAGCAGGGTGAATTTGAGGTCGCCCAGTTGCGCCGGCGATTCGCGCACGTCGCGCGTCACGCCCGGCGTGTCGTCGACGATGGCGTGGCGGCTGCCGGTCAGCCGATTGAACAGCGTCGACTTGCCGACATTCGGACGCCCGACGATCGCTACCCTGGGAAGTTCCCTCGGTCCGCCGGGTTCCGTCTGCTCTTGGTCAGCGGAGCGCAATGAGCCTGCCCGTGTCGGTCAGGACGTAGATCGTGCGGTTGGCGACCACCGGCCCCAGCCGGACCGGCGAGCCGATCAGCAGCTTGCCCAGCACCTCGCCGGTGTAGGGCGACAGCGCCAGCAGTTCGCCGGTCGAGCCCGCGATCAGCAGGCGGTCGGAGGCGAGCACCGGGCCCGCCCACAGCACCGGACGGCGGCGCTTCTCGTCCTCGTACTGGGTGAGCGGCGTCACCCACTTCACCTGGCCGGTGGCGCGCTCCATCGCGATCACGTCGGCGGTTCCGGTGACGGCGAACACGAAGCGCCCGGCGGTCCACGGCGTCTGGTTGCCGCCGATATTGCGCTCCCACAGGCGCTGGCCGGTGCGCAGCTCGATCGCGACCATCAGGCCGCCCGAGCCGATCGCCAGCACCAGGCCGCGGTCGATCACCGGCCGGCCGCGGATGTCGGCGAGGTTTCCGAAGGCCCGCATCTCGCCGCGCCGGCCGATCAGGCTCTCGTTCCAGAGCTGGCGGCCGTTGTCGATGCGCAGCGCCACCAGCTCGCCCGAGCTGAACGGCGCCACGACGTATTCCGCCGAGCCCGCCGGGCTGTTGCCGCCGACGAAGCCGGTGGTTTCCTGCACCGCCGTGAACGACCACAGGTCGGCGCCGTCGACCGCCGCCATCGCGTGCAGCCTGTTGTCGATCGAGATCGCGAAGACGCGGTCGCCGAACACCAGCGGCGCGCCGCGCACCGGGGCGCTGACGCCGGAGGTCCACACCTCCTTGCCGGTGTCGGGATCGAGGCAGAACACCGCCGCGAAGCCCGTCGTGACGAACAGCCGGCCGCCGTACCAGGCCAGCCCGCCGCCGAACTCGTCGGAATCGCGCGCCTTGTCGGGCTTGAGCGTGACCCGCCACAGCAGCTTGCCGGTTTCGGCGTCGTAGGCCGAGACCGTGCTCTGCGCGTCCTTGGCGAAGACCTTGCCGTCGGCCACGACCGGCGGCGTGGTCAGCACGCGCGTGCTGGTCGAGCCGGCGCCGACATCGGCGCTCCAGATGACGTGCGGCGCCTCGCCGACCGCGAGATGCTGCATGGCGTAGTTGGCGAAGCCGCCGGATTGCGGCCACGAATCGTTGGCCACCGGCGCGGGCAGCTCGACCTGCACGCCGGCCGTCTCCTTGTCGGGCTCGAGATCCTTGCGGTCCGAGAACACCGGCGTGCGTTCGCCGGGCAGCGGCGTCTTCTTCTTGTCGAAGATATCGCAACCGGTCAGCGACAGCGCGAGCAGCACCGCCGCCAGCAGGATGCGCGCGACGGACGGCAGTGACAGGGCCATCGACTACTTGCCCTCTTTCTTCTCGACGGGAGCCTTGGGCTCCGTCGCCGGGCTTTCAGCAGGACCGGTGAGCGCGAGCAGCGCCTGCGCACGCTGGAGCTCGCCCTGCGGCGAGCTGGTGTCGCGCGAGATCTCGGTCCACAGGTCGCGGGCGCGCTTGAGGTCGCCCTTCTTCCAGGCGGCCAGCGCCTGAAGTTCCTTGACGCTGGCACGGAACGGCCGCTCGGCGCCGGTCAGCGTGTCGAGCTTGCCGACCACGGCCTGGACCTCGGGCGTGTCGACACTGTGATAGGCCGCGATCACCAGGGCGAGGTCGGAGAGCTCGGGAGGCAGTTTCACCGCGGCGGCCTGGAGGGCGGCGATCACCGCCTCGGGCTTGTCCTGGAGCTGGGCGGCGGCGAGGGCGGCGAGCGCACGGTAGGGCTCGGGCGCGGACTGGGCCTGCTTTTCCAGTTCGACGCGCGCCGCGGCATTGTCCTGGCCGATCCTGGCCAGCGCCGCCGAGAAGGCGGACCCGGCCAGGGCGCGCTGGCCTTCCTCGTATTTCCGGTACTGCATGACGCCCACCGTGATCGCGATCACGACGACGCAGGCCACCAGAACCGGGACGCCCCAGCGCTTCCACCAGGCCTTGATCTCGTCCTGCCGGACGGCATCGTCGATTTCCTGCAAAGCGGCCTGATCGGACACCTAAAGCTCCCGGAAAATTGCGCTATTTCAACGGCTTCAGCGGCGGTTCATAGCGGCGTACGCAGGGTTTGGCAAACCGTGAACCTTCTGCAACAATTCACCGATCCGCATGAGCGAGACCCAGGGCGCCATAGGAAATCTCTACCGTCTGGCCGACCGTCAGGCGCGCAAGCGCATCGTGTCGTTCACACGCGCCGAACTCGGCCGCCTGCTCAATCTCTACAGCCTGCGGGTGGCCTCGGGAGAGTGGCGCGACTACGCCATCGATTTCCGGCCCGGCATGGCGATCTTTTCGATCTTCCGGCACGCCGCCGAACAGCCGCTGTTCGCCATCGCCAAGGTGCCGGGCGCGGGCAAGGACGGCGGCTACATGGTCTATAACGGCCCGCGCAAACTGGCGCATGCCGACACCCTCGAAGACGCGCTCCGCGTCTTCGACCGCAAGCTCAGGCTTCTGCTCGGATAGCGAGGCCGATGGGGCCTCGCCGGCTTACTTGCTGCCCATCACCTCGGGCGAGGTCGCGGCGCCGATGCCCGCGCCGATCACACCGCCGACCAGGGCCGGTCCGACCAGCGGCCAGCCGGCAAGCGCGCCCACGGCCAAGCCGGTGCCGGCGCCGATCGCGCCACCGGTCGCGGCCCGCTGGCCCCAGGTGTCTCCGCAGCCGGCCAGAGAAAGAGCAAGAAGAGGAAGGACGATCAGTCCGGCAATCTTGGTCTTCATGGTGAAATCCTTAGAGGGTGTGAAAATATTCTTCTCGTTCATCTACAACGTCAAGATGGCGCGATAGATGTCTGTTATACAATGATAATTATATCACGGATTATGGCTTTGCAATGACTTCTCAAGCCTCCGTTTGGGTCGGCCAGGGGCCGTTGGTCGCCATCGTTTTCTTCGGATTTCTGGCCGTCGGCATACCTATCGCGGCGCTGTCGCTCGAGGTCCACCACGGCTTGGGGTTCAGCGCCCTGGTCGTTGGGCTGGTGATCGGCCTGCAGTCGGCCGCCACCGTCCTGGTGCGGCATCACGCCGGAACGGTTGCCGACCAGGCCGGCCCCCGGAAAGCGGTCCTGCTGGGCCTCCCGGCCGCCGCCCTGTCCGGTGTCCTTTATATGGCGTCGGTCGCCCTGCCCCTCGGCCCGACGGTGTCGCTGC
>CAWUOG010000262.1:0-4577 GCA_963923875.1 uncultured Alphaproteobacteria bacterium | reverse complement strand
CATCGAGAACTACGACCTGCAGTTCACCTTCACGCCGGCGAGCTACAAGGAGGGCGTGCAGTCGACACTCGACGATTTTCCGGGCATGACCATTGCCTCCTGGCAGCAGCGGCCGGACAGCATCGGCTACGTGCGCGCCAAATCGGCGGACCCGTTCACGGCACCGGTCATCCAGCCGAATTACCTGGCCGCCGAGAGCGACCGCCGCGTGCTGCTGGCCGGCATGAAACTCGCCCGTAAGCTGATCTCCTCGCAGCCGCTGCAGAAGTTCTACGAGCGTGAGGAGTTCCCGGGCTCGGAGAAGGTGAGCGACGACGATCTGATGACCGCCGCCAAGCAGCGCGGCACCACGACCTTCCATCTCATGGGCACTTGCCGCATGGGGCCCGAGAGCGATCCTACGTCGGTGGTTGACGACCAGCTCCGGGTGCGGGGCATGGAGGCGCTGCGCGTGGTCGATGCCTCGATCATGCCGACCATGCCGTCGGCGAACCTCAATGCCTCGGTGCTGATGATCGCCGAGAAGGCCGCTGACATGATCCGCGGCCGCCCGCAGCTCGAGACCGTGCGGCTGCCGGACTGAGCATGGGCCAGACAAGCACTCGCCGGATCATTGCTGCCGGCGCGATCGGCAATATTCTCGAATGGTACGATTTCGCGGTCTACGGCTACTTCGCTGCCTCGATCGGCCGTGCATTCTTTCCCAAGGAAAATCCCGTAGCGCAGGTTCTGGCCGCGTTCGGCATCTTCGCCGTGGGCTACATCATGCGCCCGGTGGGCGGCGCGATCGTCGGCCATATCGGCGACCGACTGGGCCGGCGGGCGGCGCTCACCTTCTCGGTGGCGGCGATGGCGATTCCGACTTTCCTGGTGGGCGTGCTGCCGGGCTACGACACGCTGGGGCTGCTGGCGCCGATCGTGCTCACGGCCCTGCGCATGATCCAAGGGCTGTCGGTCGGCGGCGAATACACCACGTCCGTGGTCTTCATGGTCGAAAATGCTCCGCCCGACCGCCGCGGCGTGATCGGTGCCATGGCCTGTTGTGGCGCGATCGGCGGAATCCTGCTGGGCTCGGCGACCGGCGCCATCCTGGCCGAGACCATGTCGCAGGCCGCACTCGAACGTTGGGGCTGGCGCATTCCCTTCCTGCTCGGCCTGGTGGTCGGGCTGGCGGGCTTCTTCCTGCGTCGCCACGTCGTCGAAGCCTCGCCTCTCGGGCACGCTGGGCACTCGCCGCTGGTCGAGACAGTGCGTGCCCATGCCGGCCTGCTCGCCCGCTTGGCCGGGCTTGCGGCTTTCAACGCCGTGGGGTTCTACCTACTGTTTGTCTATATCGTGAGCTGGCTGCAGCTCGCCGACGGCATCGCGCCCGCCCATGCCCTCGGGATCAACACGCTGAACATGGCGCTGCTGTTGCCGATGATGATCGGCATGGGCTGGCTGTCGGACCGGGTCGGCCGCAAGCCGGTACTGCTGTTCGCCACGGTGTTTGGCCTGGTGGGGGCATTGCCGCTGTTCTGGCTGATGCACCATGACAATGTCGGCCTGGTGATGCTGGGTCAATTTGGCTTTGTGGTCGCGATCGGCGCCTTCCTGGGTACCCAACCCACCGTCATGGTTGAGGCCACGCCGCCTGACGTACGCTGCACAGCAATCGCGCTCGGCTACAACATCACTCTGGGCGTGATCGGCGGCCTCAGCCCTCTGGCCGCTACGTGGTTGGTGCAGCGCACGCACGACAGCCTCAGTCCGGCCTGGCTGCTGATGGGAGCAGCGGCGATCTCCTTCGCCTCCGCCCTGCTGTTCCGCGAGACCCATAAGGACCGTCTCGCGCTGGCCTGAGGGTCAGCCCAGCTTGATGTCGGCCGACTTGATCAGCGCGCCCAGCACCTCGCGCTGGCCGTCGAGCCAGGTCTTGAAGTCGGCGGGCGAATTGGCGACCAGAACCGCGCCCGCGGCGTCGAGTTTCTCCCGGACCTTGGCGTCGGTGATCGCCTCGGCGCAGACCTGTTGCATGCGGGCGATCGCCTCCGGCGGCGTGCCTGTCGCGGCGAACAGGCCGTTCCAGTCGTTGAGGTCGAAGCCGGGGAAACCCGACTCCGACAGCGCCGGTACGTCCGGGAAGACCGGAGCGCGCTTGAGGCTGCTCACCGCGAGAATGCGGCAGCGGCCGGCCGCCAGGGGCGGACGAATCGAGGACGTAGTAATGATCGCCGAATCGATCGCTCCAGCGCCGATGTCGCGCGCGGCATCGGCGCCGCCGCGATAGGGTGCGTGGATCAGCTTGATGCCGGCGCGCCGCTGGAACTCCTCGCCGGCCATATGGGCCATGCCGGCCGCCGGCGGCGTGCCGTAGCCGATCGTACCGGGCTTGGCCTTGGCGGCCTCGATGTAGTCCTGGATCGTCCTGGCCGGGAAATCCGCCTTGACCGCGACGACCTGGGGAAAATCGCTGAGCCGCGTCACCGGGATCCAGGTCTTGCGGTAGTCGAACGGAAGATCCTTGATCAGGAACTCGTTGGTCACCTGGTTGGCCGCGTCGATCAGGAAGGTCTGGCCGTCCTTCGGCGCCTGCAGGACGGCGCTGGCGGCGACCAGCGAGTTGCCGCCGGTGCGGTTGTCGACGATGACCTGCTGGCCGATGACCTCGGCTATCCGGACGGCGACGTTGCGGGCCACCGTGTCCGCCGCACCGCCCGCCGCAAAGGCCACGACCCAGCGGATCGGGCCGGTCGGCCATTTCGACTGCGCCCAACCGTGCCGGGCGAGGAAGGGGGCGGCGATCGTGCCGCCCGTTACGCCACCAAGAACGCCACGACGCGTGATACGCATGCTCAGATCTTTCCCCACATTTCCTCGACGACCCACAACGGCTTCTCGCCGCGCGCCACTCGCTGGACGTTGTCGAAGCCGTTGCGCAGGCGCGTGATGTTGCTCTCCCAGGTCGGCCCGGCGAGGTGGGCCGTCAGGATCACGTTGTCGAGCTTGAGCAGCGGGTTGTTGGGCGGCGTCGGCTCCTCGTCGAACACGTCGAGCCCGGCGCCGAACAGGTCGCCCCTGGACAACGCCTCGGTCATCGCCTTTTCGTCGATAACCGGACCGCGCGAGGTATTCACGATGATCGCCGACTTCTTCATGACGGCGAGCTCCTGCTTGCCGATCATGTGGCGCGTCGAATCGTTCAGCGGCACGTGCAATGACAGGATGTCGGAATGGCGCAGGATTTCCGGCAGCAGCCGGAAGCGAACGCCGAGGGCGTCCTCTTCCTCCTCCTTGAGGCGGGCAATGTCGTAGTAGTGAACGGTCATGCCGAAGGCCTTGGCTAAGCGTGCGACCTTCTTGCCGATGGTGCCGAGGCCCACAATACCCAGCACCTTGTTGCGCACCTCGTGGACGGTCGGCGGCGAATTGCCGTGCCAGCGGCCGGCCACCACATTGGTGTGCTGGGTGATAAGCCGGCGCGACACCGACAGCATCAGCAGCATGGCGTGCTCGGACACGGCGACCGAGTTGGCGCCTCCGTTGTTGCACATCGGGACCTGAGCCTTGATAGCTGCCGGAATGTCGGCGCGATCGTAGCCGGCGCTCAGCAGCTGGATCAGCTTGAGCTTGGGGGCGTCCTTGAACAATTGCGGGTTCACGTACTGCTGCACGAAGCCCACGAAATAGTCGGCGCCGGCATAGGCCGCTTTCTGCTCGGGCGAGTTGTGTAGCGCCTTGACGATCTCGAAGCCCTTGGGGGCGAGGTCGTCGACCATCGAGATTGTGTCCTTCGGTCCGACGACGAGAATGCGTTCAACCATCTAAAATGCCTCCGCAGCAGAGCGATGACCTGCGAGCAGTCCGGGCAGGCGGCCGGGTTGGGTGCGGCCCCAGCCGCACTCGGCAGAAAATCCGAAATCGACGATATGACGGCGCGCCGCCGCGATTCGGGCGCGATCGCCGGCCGCGTCGTCGAAATGCAGCAAGCCTAGATAGAGCTTCGTACCCGAAGCGCGCTTCCATGTCTTCAACGGCGCGTAGTAGGCGTCGTCGCGACGTTCCTTGGGCACAGGGATATGAAAGAAGTCGATCCGCCGCTTCGTGGCGGCGGCGATGCCTTCCATCATCTCGACTAGGATCGCGGCGTCCTTAGGCTGTACCAGGTGCTCGTCGGCGGGCGAGCCGTAGCAGAGGTGGTACCCCATCTCGACTCCGGCAGGAACGGCGTCGCCCAGTCGGCCCAGCATGCCGAAAGTCTGCTTCTTGTAGTCGGCCGGGCGATCGTTGAAGTAGTTCTCAAAGGCCAGCACTTCCTGGCAGACGTCCCACTGGATCGTGAGATCGGCCGCCGGGATCGCCTTTGCGATGTTGGCCAGCGCGCAGAGCAGGGCGCGCTCGTAGACGGCGAAGTAGGTCTGCCGCGCCGGGCCGCTGACATAAAGGTAGCCGCTCGAATGCGGCGTCGGCAGCGAGACCTGGAAGCGCGCGCCTTGGGCGATGGTGCCCGCCTGCAGCAGCCTCTTAAAGACCTCGTAGGAATTAACGGCTGCGCCGTCGTAGCCGGTTGGAAAAGATACCTTCTGCGGATCGACCGA
>CAWUOG010000261.1:0-4580 GCA_963923875.1 uncultured Alphaproteobacteria bacterium | reverse complement strand
TCGCGAGTTCGCCGGGTGTGCCGCGCGGCAATTCCCTTCGATCGGCATCGACCACTTTGACCTCGACGGAATGCGCGGTCTGGCCGCAGGATTTGTGCTTGCCCGCATACGGGCCCTCGAGCGTCGTGTAGCGAGGGTCGAGCAGGGTGACGATCGGCGCCGCCTCGGTCATGCCGTAGGCGTGCATGAAACGCACCCTCGGCATCACGGCCATGGCCTTGCGGATCACCCCTTCGGGCATCGGCGATGCGCCGTACAGCACCAGTTTCAGGCTGGAGACGTCGAACTCGGCGAAGCGAGGATGGTTCACCACCATGTTCACCATGGTCGGGACCAGGGTGGCATTGGTGACCTTCTCCGCCTGGATCGCGGCGAGCGTATCGACCGGATCGAAGCGCGGGACAAAAACGTGCCGTCCGGTCGCCAAGGTCACGGCGAAGGTCGAGGCCGTGTCGGCAAGATGGAACATAGGCCCAGAATGGATGTAGGTCGTGTCGCCGTTGAAACCGATGCCGGCCACCGCATTCAGCGCATTCACCACCAGGTTGGTATGGGTCAGCATTACACCCTTGGAGCGGCCGGTCGTGCCGCCTGTATAAAAGAGACCGGCGACTTCTCCGTCATGGGCGCCGACGTCGGCGGTGGGAGTGTGGGCGGCCAATTCCTCGAAGCCCTTCGCCCCCGTGGGCAACGGCGTGTCGTCGAGCCAGATGACGGTGCGAACCGCAGGCATCCTGCCTGCGAGCGCCGGCAGATGGGCAGACATTGCGGCGTCGACGAACAACGCCACGGCGCCGGAGTCTTCCAGGATGTACTCGATCTCCGGAGCCGCCAGCCGCGTGTTGAGCGGCACGGCGACGGCGCCGATCCAGGGCACCGCATAAAGCAATTCGAAGTAGCGGTCGCTGTTCAGAGCCAGGATGGCGATCCGGTCACCGCGACGCACGCCCAATGCAGATAGGGCACCGGCGATGCGCGCGACACGGTCGGCGGTTTGCGTCCAGGTGCGTCTGGTTGCACCGAAGATGGTCGAGATTCCGTTGGGCCTGATCTGGACCGCGCGACGCAGGCTTTGGGTGAGGGCAAACATGCGGCAATGCTACCTCCCTTCGTTCGCGCGGCAAGTAGCTTCGTGCTAAAGGTACCGGCATGAACGACATGACCCCGCCGACGATCGATCGCGCGCCGCCGCAGTTCAATCCGCTCGATCCGGCCTTCATCGCCGACCCATATCCATTCTATCATCGGCTGCGCGAGGCCGCGCCGGTGTTCAAGACGCCACTGGGCTTCTGGTTGCTGTCACGCTATGACGACGTGGCTCTGGCCCTGCGTGACCGCCGCTTCGGCAAGGATTTCGCCGGCAACATCGAACGCCGCTACGGGCCCGGCCGGATGAGCGAGCCCGCGATCGCGAACCTGGCGCTCACCATGCTGGTCCTCGATCCGCCCGACCATACCCGTCTGCGCAGCCTGGTAACCAAGGCCTTCACCGCGCGTCGAGTAGCCGACATGCGCCCGCGCATCGCCGCGCTGGTCAATCAGCAGCTCGACAGGGTTGCCGACAAGGGCGGCATGGACGTGGTGATGGATCTCGCCCATCGCCTGCCGGTGATCGTGATCTGCGACATGCTGGGTATCCCAGAGGAGCATCGCGGCCCGTTCCTCTCGGCGAGCCAGGTCAACGGCCGAATTCTCGATCCCGTTCCGATGACGCGCGAAGAGATGAACCGCGCCAACGCCGCGACCGCGATGGGCAACGCCTATTTCGATCAGCTCTGCGAATTGCGCCGTCGCGACCCCAAGGACGATCTCACCACCGAACTGGTGAAGGCGGAGGAGGCGGGCGATCGGCTGAGCGGCGAGGAGCTTCGCGCCAACATCGGACTTCTTTTCGGCGCGGGCCACGAGACCACGACCAACCTGATCGGCAATGGATTGCTGGCACTGCATCGCCATCCTGACCAGTGGGAGAGGCTGAAGGCCGACCCGTCACTGATTCCCAACGCGATCGAGGAGTTGTTGCGTTTCGATTCTTCGGTGCAGATGAGCGGGCGCGTAACCTTGGCCGACGTCGAGTTGGGCAGCGTCACCATTCCAGCGAACGAAAGTGTCGTTACCTTGCTCGGCGCGGCCAATCGGGATCCAGCGCAATACCCCGACCCCGACAGGCTCGATGTCGGGCGAGTCAACATTCGACCGATGTCCTTCGGCGGCGGTATTCATCATTGCCTCGGCGCGCAGCTGGCGCGGCTGGAGGGCGAACTGGTCTTCACGGCCTTGATCGAGCGCTTCCCAAACCTCAAGCTACCCGACATGGACCAGGTCATGTGGAAGCAGAACTTTACCCTGCGCGGCCTCACCAAGCTGCCGGCAGTTTGGCATTAGGCCATGTCTGCGAAATGGCGGGGCGAGGGAGGTCAGCATCAGGGCTCCCGCCCCTACCAGGAAGACAGCTGGACACTTCGGACGCTGTCTGACGGTGCGCTGCTGGCCGTTGTGGCCGACGGCATGGGTGGTCATGCCGGCGGGGCAGTGGCGAGCAAACTCGTGGTCGATACGTTCGTCGCCGTCATCGATGCGGGCAGGAGCCTCGGCGAGGCGCTGGCCGCGGCAAATGAGGCGGTGAAGGCGCGGGCGGCCACCGACAGCAAGCTCACCGGGATGGGGTCGACCCTGATTGCCGTGCGCCTCAAGGGCGATGAGCTGACATGGATCAGCGTCGGCGACTCGCCGCTCTATCAAGTGTTCGCCGGGCGCATCGAACGGCTGAACGCCGATCATTCGCTGGCGCCGCAGATCGATGCGCTGGTGTCGCGCGGCGTGATCAGCGCCGAGGAGGGGGCCGCGCATCCTGGCCGGCACACCCTGCGCGAAGCTGTGATGGGCGAGCCCTTGACCCTGATCGACGAGGGTACCCGCCGGATGGTGCCGGGCGCGACACTGTTGCTCTGCAGCGACGGTGTCGAAACGCTCGCTCACGAGCGTATCGCGGCGGCGAGCCGGTTGTCGGTGAGCGGATTGATCGACGCGGTGCTGGCGGCGCGTCTGCAACATCAGGACAACGTAACCGTGGTCAAGCTGGAACAGGTGTCATGAGCAAGGGACCGGTCGTCATTGAAGTTACGCGCGGCCCGGTCGTGGAAAGTCGCCACGAGGGCATAGCCGCGGTCGTGAAGGCCGATGGTACGGTCGTGGCTTCGTGGGGCGACATCGACTCGCGCATCCTGCCGCGGTCGGCCAACAAGCCTATCCAGGCCATGGCCTTCGTCGAAAGCGGTGCGGTCGAGAAATTCGGACTGGGCAAGGAACACATCGCGCTTGCCTGCGCTTCGCACAATGGCGAAAGACGCCACGTCGAGACGGTGCGGGCCTGGCTGACGGCGATCGGCCTCGCTGAATCGGATCTCGAGTGCGGTACCCATCCGCCGCGCCTGCAGGCCAGTATCGAGGCGCTCGTGCGTGAGAATTCCGTGCCGACAGCTGCCTTCAACAATTGCTCCGGCAAGCACAGTGGTTTCCTGTCGACGGCGCTCGCCCATGGCGAGCCGACGAAGGGCTACATCAAGTACGACCATCCGGTTCAGAAGCGCTTGCGCCAGGTAATGAGCGATCTGAGCGGCGAGCAGGCCGACGACTATGCATACGGCACCGACGGTTGCGGCATTCCCACGCTTGCGACGCCGCTCAAGAGCCTCGCCCGTGCCATGGCCAGCATGGCCGATCCCTCGCGCCTGTCGAACCGACATGCCGAAGCGGCGGCACGTATCCGCGACGCGATGAATGCGGAGCCGTTCATGGTGGCGGGTACCGGCCGATTCTGCACCCGCATCAACGGCGCCCTGACCGGCGTCGCCCAGGTCAAGACCGGGGCCGAAGGCGTTTTCTGCGGCATGCTGCCGACGTTGGGATTGGGGATCGCGGTCAAGATGTGGGATGGCGCAGGACGCGCCGCAGAGATCGCCATGGCAACGCTGCTGGGGCATCTCGGCGTGCTGGCGGGCGGACAGAAAGACGAGTTGATCCATCCGCCGGTCAAGAACGTGGTCGGATTGCTGGTGGGCGAGATGCGGCCTGCCAAGAGCTGGCTGGGCTAGGTCCTGCGTGAGCGTCACGCTCGATATCCTGGAGATCGGCGCACGCGGCGACGGGATCGCACAGGACGATGGCCAGCGCTTCTTCGTGCCGTACACGCTGCCCGGCGAGACCGTCGAAGCCGAGCCGGGTGGGAAGCGCGGCGAGGGAATCGCAGCCGAGCTGGTTGAAGTCCTTGCGCCGTCGCGTCATCGCGTGCCGGCGGCCTGCAGACATTTCGGGTCCTGTGGCGGGTGTGTCCTGCAACATTGGCGGCTCGATGCCTACGCCGCCTGGAAGCTCGACCTGATCGTGCGGGCACTCCAGCGCCAGGGCGTCCAGGCTCCGACATTCGAACCGATGGTGCAGGGGCAGCCCGGCGAGAGACGGCGGGCGGACTTCATCGTACGCGGCCGGTTGGCGGGCTTCCACGAACGCGCGAGTCATCGCGCTTTCAATGTGGAGCAATGTACCGTGCTGGCGCCTCGCTTGACGGCACTGTTACCGTT
>CAWUOG010000260.1:0-4594 GCA_963923875.1 uncultured Alphaproteobacteria bacterium | reverse complement strand
CCGACTGCGCCATGTAGGGCGCCAGCGCGCCGCCGATGTTGGCACCGATCACCAGCGCCAGCGCGAGCCTGGGCTCGACCAGGCCGGAGCCGGCGAACGACATGATCAACAGCACCACCGAGAGACTCGAATGCACGAACCAGGTGGCGACTGCGGCGAAGGCCACGGCGATCACATATTCGTCCTGCAGGCCCTGGAGGGCCGCCATGAAGGCGGGCGCGGTGCGCAAGGGCTGGGTGGCGAGCGCCAGCAGCTTCAGCGACAGCAGCATCAGCCCGAGCCCGATCGCCACCCGCCCGACATGGCGCGTCTTGTCGTGCTCGCTCGAAAGAAAGGCGATGACACCGGCGCCGATCATCAGCGGCGAGGCCCAGCCGAGGTCGAACGACAGAACCTGTGCGGCGACCGTGGTGCCGATGTCGGCGCCCAGCATGACGGCGAAGGCGATCGACAGCGGGATCAGCCCGCGGCCGGCGAAGGATGAGACCAGCAGAGACGTGGCCGTGCTCGACTGCAGCAGCCCTGTGATGGCGATGCCGCCCAGGAAGGCGGTAAAGCGGTTGCGCGCGCAGAGACCGATCGCCCGTCTCAGGGTCGCGCCGAAGGCACGCGTCAGCCCGGTGCGCACCATGCGCACGCCCCACAGCAGCAGGGCGACGCTGCCGACGACGTTCAGGACGGTCTCTACGCCGTGCATGAGGCGACCATACGCCCTTCGTTACAGTTTTGTTAAGACGCGAAGTTCAGGGCGTCAGGCGGGCCGCTTCATCCATGAACGCGCGCACCAGTGCCACCCTTCGGCGCTCCTGCAGGCAGACCGCATACTCGGCGACGGCGAGGTCGGTGTCGCTCACGACGATGGCGCCAAACCGGCGATCCTCGCCGAACTCGCTCTCGAACACCGCACCGATGCCGAACCCCGCCGCCACCGCCTCGCGCACGCCCTCGCGCGTCTCGACCTCGACGATCGCCCGCGGCTGGATGTTGTGGGTCGCCATCGCCTGCTCGATGACCTCGCGGGTGATCGAGCCGCGCTCGCGCAGTACCAGTTCCTGATCGGCGAGGGCGCCGAGCGGCGCGCCGCCGCGCTTGGCCAGCGCATGGCCTCTCGGCGCGAACAGCACGACCCTGTCGGAGCGCAACCGCGTGCTGAAGAGGCGCGGGTCTGAGACGGACTTGGCCATCACCGCGACGTCGGCCTCGTGGCGCAGCAGGCGCTCCAGCACGATCGCCGAATTGTCGATCGAGAGCTGGAAGGTGAGCGACACCGCCTTCTTCTTCAGGGCCGCCATGATCGGCACGACATGGTGGGCGCTGTCGGCGGCGATCCGCAGGTGCCCTCGGGTCAGGGTCTGTTCGCCGGCCAGCAGTGCCTGGGCCTCGTCCTGAACGGCAAACAACCGGGCGGTGATGCCCTGCAACTGCCGTCCGGTCTCGGTGGGGACGACCTGCCGGCCACGCCGGTCGAACAGGCGCACGCCATAGGCCTTCTCGAGCGCGGTCACCTGGCCCGAGAGGTTGGGCTGGCTGAGGCCCGAATCGCGCGCCGCCGCGGAGAACGAGCCGGCCTCGGCAACGAGATGGAAGGCGCGGAGCTGGCTGGGTGTCATATCCATGAAACCGATAGTTAACATAGGTATTATATACTGGACGGATAGGGGAGGCGAAGGCGAACATTCCCGACATGCCCATCCAGAAAGCCCACTCAGAAACCGGCGATCCGCTGCTGCTGACGCCCGGCCCGCTCACCACGTCCGCCGCCGTGAAGCAGGCGATGGTTCATGACTGGGGCTCGCGCGACGCCAACTTCATCGCCATCAACAAGATGGTGCTGGAGAAGATCGCCGAACTGGCCGGCGCGACCGGTACTCATGTGACCGTGCCGGTGCAGGGTTCGGGCACCTTCGCCGTCGAGGCGATGATCACCTCGTTCGTGCCGAAGACCGGCAAGCTGCTGCTGCTGATCAACGGCGCCTACGGCTCGCGGGCGAAGAAGATCGCCGAGATCGCCGGCCGTGCCGTCGCCGTGCACGAGACGCCCGAGGACACGCCGCCGGATCTGGCGAAGATCGAGGCGATGCTCGCGGGCGACAAGGCCATCACCCACGTCTTCGCCGTCCATTGCGAGACGACCTCGGGCATCCTCAATCCGATCCAGGCGATCGCCGAACTGGTTCAGAGGCAGGGTCGTCGCCTGCTGGTCGACTCGATGTCGGCGTTCGGCGCGATCGAGATCGACGCGACCAAGGTGCCGTACGACGCGCTGGCTTCGTCGTCGAACAAGTGCCTGGAAGGCGTGCCGGGCCTGGGTTTCGTGATCTGCCGCAAGAGCGCGCTTGCCGGGTGCAAGGGGAACGCGACCACGTTGGTGCTCGACCTGCACGACCAGGCCGAGAACTTCGCCAAGACCGGCCAGTACCGCTTCACGCCGCCCATCCACGTGATCGTGGCCCTGGGCAAGGCGATCGAGGAGCATGCGGCCGAAGGCGGCGTTGCCGGCCGCGGCGGCCGCTATCGCGAGAACTGCAAGGTGCTGGTCGACGGCATGCGCGCCATGGGCTTCCGCACGCTCCTGCCGGAGAAGCTGCAGGCGCCGATCATCGTCACCTTCCACATGCCGACCGATCCGAAGTTCGTCTTCCAGACCTTCTATGACCGGCTGAAGGACCGAGGCTACGTGATTTATCCCGGCAAGCTGACGGTCGCCGATTCCTTCCGCATCGGTTGCATCGGCCGGCTGTATCCGAAGGACATGCAGGGCGCCCTGAACGCCGTCCGTGAGGTGCTGGCCGAGATGCGGGTCAGCAACGGCGGTCCTGCCCTGGCAGCGGAGTAGTCACATGGCACCGGACAGCATCAACAAGGTAGCCGGTGAGATTTCGGTCAACGGCCGTGTCTACAGACTCCCCAAGCGGCCCACCGTGGTGGTCTGCATCGACGGGTCCGAGCCCGGCTACATCGAGGAGACGGTGAAGGCAGGCCGTGCGCCGTGGTTCGCCAGGGTGCTGAAGGAGGGGACGAACCTCCTGGCCGACTGCGTCGTGCCGAGCTTCACCAATCCCAACAATCTCTCGATCGTCACCGGGCGGCCGCCCTCGATTCACGGCATCTCGGGCAACTACTTCCTCGACCCGGATACCGGCAAGGAAGTGATGATGAACGACCCGAAGTTCCTGCGCATCGAGACGCTGTTCCCGAGCTTCCAGCGCGCCGGCTGCCGGATCGCCGTCGTCACCGCCAAGGACAAGCTGCGCGGTCTGTTGGGCAAGGATCTCGAGCTCGCTGCCGGCAAGGCCTGCAGCTTCTCGTCGGAGAAGTCCGACAAGGCCACCCTGGCCGAGAACGGCATCGACAAGGTGAACGCGCTCGTCGGCATGGCCGTGCCGGACGTCTACAGCGCCGGCCTCTCGGAGTTCGTCTTCGCCGCCGGCGTGAAACTGATGGAGCGCGACCGTCCGGAGATCATGTACCTCTCGACCACCGACTACATCCAGCACAAGCACGCGCCGGGCACGCCGGTCGCCAACGACTTCTACGCCATGATGGACGGCTACATGGCCAAGCTCGACGCCATGGGCTGCACCATCGTGCTGACCGCCGATCACGGCATGAACGCCAAGTTCGGCAAGGATGGCCAGCCGGACGTGATCTACCTGCAGGACCTGTTCGACGGCTGGGTCGGCAAGGACAAGGCCAAGGTCATTCTTCCGATCACCGACCCATACGTCGTGCATCACGGTGCGCTCGGCTCCTACGCCGTCGTGTACTGCGCCGATCCGGCGCCTCAGATCGCAAAGCTCAAGGCGATGGCGGGGATCGAGGCCGTGCTGACCAAGGACGAGGCCGCCGGGCGGTTCGAACTGCCTCCGGAGCGGCTGGGCGACATCGTCGTGGTCTCGACGAAGCACAAGGTGCTGGGCACCTCGGCGGCCCGGCACGATCTCTCGGGCCTGACGGAGCCGCTGCGCAGTCATGGCGGCATCTCCGAGCAGAAGGTGCCGCTGATCTGCAATCGTCGGATGACGACGGCGCCCGGCGGACGGTACTGGCGCAACTTCGACGCCTTCGACCTCGCCCTCAACCTCGTCGCCTGAAGACAACAACGAGAGACCGTCATGGACACGATCACCAAGCCGGCTGCCGAGGTTCGGCATGAGCAGCTGCGCATCGCCGGCAAGAAGGTCGACACGGGCAGCCGCCTGGAAGTTCGCTTCCCCTGGGACAATCGCCTGGTCGGCACCGTGCCGCGCGCGACTCCCGAACTGGTGGCACAGGCCTTCCAGATCGCCCATGACTACAAGCCGAAGCTGACGCGCTACCAGCGCCAGAAGATCCTGCTCAAGACCGCCGAACTGCTGGTCTCGCGCAAGGAGGAGCTGTCGCGGCTGATCACCCTCGAGTCCGGCCTCTGCCTGAAGGACTCGCTGTACGAGGTCGGGCGTGCCTACGACGTCTTCACGTTCGCGGGTCAGCTCTGCATGCAGGACGACGGCCAGACCTTTTCGTGCGACCTCACCCCGCACGGCAAGAACCGCAAGATCTTCACCCTGCGCCAGCCGCTGAACGCCATTTCGGCGATCACGCCGTTCAACCA
>CAWUOG010000259.1:0-4617 GCA_963923875.1 uncultured Alphaproteobacteria bacterium | reverse complement strand
GAAGCCTGCAAGACGCTCGACTTCCCGGTCGTGAGCGGCAACGTCTCGCTCTACAACGAGACCGAGGGCCGGCCGATCCTACCGACGCCGACGATCGGTGCCGTCGGCGTCATCAACGACATCTCCAAGGCGGTCGGCTCGCGCCTGACCCAGGGCGGCCTGGGGATCGTGCTGATCGGCGCGACCACGGGTTGGCTCGGCCAGTCGCTTTATCTGCGCGAAGCCTGCGGTCGAGAAGAAGGCGCGCCGCCGCCGGTCGATCTCGCGGTCGAACGGCGCAACGGCGATTTCGTGCGGGACCAGATCGACCAGCGCCGGGTGTCGGCCTGCCACGATCTCAGCGACGGCGGCCTGCTCGTAGCACTCGCTGAAATGTGCGTCGCCGGCGGCACCGGCCTGGACGTCGCCCAACCCGCCGGTTCGACGGTGCCTTCGCACGCGTTTTTCTATGGCGAGGATCAGGCGCGTTATCTCATCGCTACCGGCTCAGCCGACGAGGTCCTGACCGATGCCGCAAAAGCCGGGGTCCCGGCGGCGCTGCTGGGCTATTCGGGCGGGCCCTCGCTCATCGTGAAGGGCCTTGTTTCGCTCAAGCTCAGCGACATCAAGGCTGCGCACGAGGCCTGGCTGCCGGGCTATATGAGCGCGACGGAATAGCGCCCGAAACCGTTGAAAACCAACCGAAAGCCAAGCAAATGCCGATGGCCGCCGAAGACATTGTCCACTTGATCAAGCAGGGTATTCCCGACGCCCAGGTCGAAATGCAGGACCTCGCAGGCGACGGCGACCATTGGGCGGCCACGGTGGTTTCACCGTCCTTTGCCGGCAAGAGCAAGATTCAGCAGCACCAGATGGTGTACCGGGCGTTGGGCGAACGCATGGGCGGCGTACTGCACGCCCTCAAACTGACCACCATGGCGCAGAAGCCCTGATCGCCTTATATTGAAGGTCAGTTCCGCACCCTCTGCTAGGGCGCTTCAGGAGATCGACATGAGCGAAGTGTTCGACCGCATCCGCGACGAGATCGGCAAGAACGATGTGCTGCTGTTCATGAAGGGCACGCCGGTGTTCCCTCAGTGCGGCTTCTCGGCCGCCGTGGTCGAGGTGCTGAGCGACCTCGGCGTGAAGTTCCACGGCATCAACATCCTGGTGGATGCCGAGCTGCGCCAGGGTATCAAGGAATTCAGCCAGTGGCCGACCATTCCCCAGCTCTACGTGAAAGGTGAGTTCGTCGGCGGCTGCGATATCGTGCGCGAGATGCACGAGACCGGTGAACTCGAGCAGCTCTTCAAGGACAAAGGCGTCACGCTGGCCAAGGCTGCCTAACGCGCTTCGAAGATGGGTGACGCGTCACCGGAATGACGCGCACCCAGCCTACGCAAAGGCGTAGGCGGACATCGACAAGTTCCCCAACGTGAAGCTGCGGTGCAACGCCTTGCCGCGCGCACCCTTGCCGGCCGCGCCATAGGCGACGTGCAACGGCAGAAAATGCTCGTCCGTGGGATGTGCGTCGCGGGCGTGAGGGGCTTCAGTGCGATAGTTCGCGAGGGCGGCCTCGTCGCCGGCTTCGACCTTGTCGGCCACCCAGTCGTCAAATGACTTGGCCCACGGCTCGGGCGGCATGTCGGGGCCACCGCGCACCAGGCGGCGCAGATTGTGGGTGGCGCTGCCGGAGCCCATCACCAGGATCCCCTCCTCGCGCAGGCCAGAGAGTTTGCGGCCGAGAGCGATGTGATGCGCAGGATCGGCATGGGGTTGAACGGCGAGCTGGAAGATCGGGATGTCGGCGGCGGGCCAACCCAGCATCGCGGGCACCCAGGCGCCGTGGTCGAGGCCGTATTCGGCCTGAACCGCGCCGGTCAGCGCGGCCACCCGAGCAGCAAGCTCCGGCGCGCCCATGGCGGGGTACTGCAGCCGATAAAGCGCGTCGGGAAAGCCGTAGAAATCGTGGATGGTCTCGGGCTTGGCCGTCACCGACACGGCGGGTCGCTCGGTATTCCAGTGAGCCGACACCGCGACGATGGCCTTGGGCCTGGGCACCAGACCGCCCAGTCCTGCCAGGAAGGCACGGGCCGGCAGGTCCTCTTGCAGGAACAGCATCGGCGAGCCGTGCGACACAAAGAGAGTCGGCATCGACATTGCTTTAAACCTCGCACAACATGTGAACTGAAATCAGAAGGGGTTGGCTCATGTCCGGACTACGCACACGAGTGGGCAAATGGATGGCGCTCGCCGCCGCCATCGGAGGAATGCTGGCCGCGCCCGCGACGGCGCAAACCACGCTCCGGCTGGTGCCGCACTCCGATCTCAAGGTTCTCGATCCCATCTGGACGACCGCCTTCATCACCCGCAACCACGGATACATGATCTATGACGTCCTGTTCGCCAAGGACGCCAACGGCGATATCCAGCCGCAGATGGTCGACAAGTACGAAGTGTCGCCCGACAAGCTGACCTATACTTTCACCCTGCGTGACGGCCTTGCCTGGCACGACGGCAAGCCGGTCACCGCCGAGGACTGCGTCGCCTCGATCAAGCGCTGGGGCGCACGCGATGCGCTCGGTCAGCAACTCCTGGGATCGACGGGCGAACTGAAAGCGATCGACGACAAGACCTTCCGCCTGACGCTGAAGGAGCCGTTCGGCCTGGTGCTCGAGGCGCTCGGCAAGCCCTCGTCCAACGTGCCCTTCATGATGCCCAAGCGGGTCGCCGACACCGATCCGAACAAGCAGATCGACGACTATACCGGCTCCGGTCCGTTCATCTTCAAGAAGGACGAATGGAAGCCCGGCGAGAAGATCGTCTACGTCAAGAACGCCGCCTACAAGCCGCGCGCCGAGGCGCCCTCGATGCTGGCCGGGGCCAAGGCCGCCAAGGTGGACCGCGTCGAATGGCTCGCAATTGCCGATCCCGCGACGGCCGCCAACGCGCTGCTGGCCGGCGAAATCGACATCATCGAAGTCCCGCCGCCGGATCTCTTCCCAATGCTGAAGGCGGACAAGAACATCGCAATCTACGGCTGGAACCGCTCGGGTAGCCAGATCATCATGCGCATGAACCATCTTCACCCGCCGTTCGACAATCTCAAGGCGCGCCAGGCGCTGATGCTGGCCATCGCCCAGGAAGACTTCCTGCGCGCCCAGGTGGGTGACCCGGAAATCTACCGGGTCTGCAACGCGCCGCTGGTCTGCGGCTCCAAGTACGAGAAGAGCTACGGCGACCTCCTGATCAAGCCTGACTTCGAGAAGGCCAAGGCGTTGCTCAAGGAGAGCGGCTACGACGGCAAGCCGATCGTCATGTTGCATCAGACCGACCTGCAATCGTCCAACCAGCTGCCGGCCGTCGGCAAGCAGCTCCTGGAAAAGGCCGGCTTCAAGGTCGATGTCGTGTCGTCGGACTGGCAGACAGTCGTGTCGCGCCGCGCCCGCAAGGAAGCGCCGGACAAGGGCGGCTGGAACGTGTTCTACACGACCACCACCAACGTCGACTCCGACAACCCGGCCGCCAATTCCTTCTCGAGCGGCGGCTGCGACAAGGCGTGGTTCGGCTGGCCGTGCGATCCGGAGATGGAAAAGCTGCGCGCCGCCTTCGCACGCGAGACCGATCCGGCCAAGCAGAAGGAACTGGCGCTCGCCGTCTCCGACCGCATCATGAACCAGGCCCAGTACGTCGTGCTCGGCCAGTACCTGGCCTTCGGCGCCTACCGCAAGGATCGGGTCGATGGCTGGCTGCCGAGCCCGGCCGCCGTGTGGTGGAATATCAGCAAGAAATGATCGCATAGGACACGAAGCGATGAAGGGGAGCGCACCACACCGGTGCACTCCCCTTTTTTTGTCAGGCGGCCTTGGCGAGCGGAGCCTCGTGCCAGCGCAGTGCCGCCTCGGCGATGCGCTTGCCGAACGCCTCGGCGGTGCGGAACTCGCTCGTGCCGATGCCCTCATTGCCCTGGTCGGCATTGGCCTGAGCCATCAGGCCAAGCGAGGCACCGGTGCGGTTGAGATCGTCGACCGCCCCCTTGGAGTGGTTGTTGCCCGGCGGCAGGCCGAGGCCGATCCACACCATGCCATGCTGGGCCGCGAGCGTGAGCAGCTGATGCAGCGTGCCCTGCTTGTCGCCACCCCATGACGCCGAGACGGTGAAGCCGCTGGCGAGCTTGTTCTGCCAAGCGCGGGTCATCCAGCGCTTGCTCGTCCAGTCCTTGAATCTGGCGAACTCGGCGCTGATGCCGCCCATGTAGGTGGGACTGCCGAAGACGATCGCGTCGGCGGCATCGAGTTCGCCGGCGCGCGCCTCAGCTTCATCGACCGGAATGAGCGTAGCCTTGGCACCCGGAACGCTTTGGATGCCCTTGGCGATAGCGTCCGCCAAGGCTTGGGTATGTCCGAAGCCGGAGTGATAGGCGATTGCGATGTTCGACATACAGATCTCCAATGCTCTGAAATTACTGAAGAAACCGTCGATTAGTTACTTCAGTACTTTTGGTTACTTAAAGTGACTAGCACTATTTAGGAGTTAAACTATATATTTACCAGTAGGTACCGTTTCGTAACCAAATGGATTCCTCCGTGAGCCCGACCCCCAGCAAGACCGGCAAGGCAGCCCCTGTGATGGCCGAGC
>CAWUOG010000258.1:0-4619 GCA_963923875.1 uncultured Alphaproteobacteria bacterium | reverse complement strand
GGCTGGCCTGCCGCTTCGCGCACGAGGTCGAAGCGCAACCGGAGGCTCCTGCCGGCCTCTAGCGCCTCGAGCAGCTTCGTCGACAGCACCGGCAGGTCGCCGTCGACGCTATCCATCACGAGCGCATAGTCGCCACCGAAAGCGACCTGCACGGCGAAGACTTTCTCGTCGATGGCCAGTTCCGCCCGCGGTTCGTCCTTCATGTCCTCGGGTGAGGCGCCGGCTGGAAGGATCGGCTCCTGATTGGACGGGTAGAGCTGGAGTTGCACGCTGTTGCGACGTTCGATCTGCTCGCAGGCGAGAACCACGGCCGCGAGGTTGAGGTTGGTGCGCATGCTCTTGGTGATGGCGTAGACGCGGGGCGTCTCGTCCTGCCGGACGAGCGTCCATCCGGACTCCGATGCCGCCGATGCCAAGCCGGCCGCCAGCATCGCGATCGCGAAAAAGTGCCCTGCTGAACGCACGTCGATGTCCCTCGCGTGGAAGTCGATATTTGCGCTCCGGCCGGGTGCCCACCTTGAGGCAGATCAAGCCTGCTTCAGCGCTTCGGCCAGAGGATCGGTTGATAGGTCCAGCCGGCGGAAACGACCGCGGCGATCACCGGCTGCTTCACCGCGTCGATGTCGAACTTGTAGTCGACCGCCTTGACGGGCCGGCCGGCGGGCGTCTGTAGGCCGTAGACGACCTCGCGCTGTCGGCGCACGAGCTGGATGCCGCGGAAGAAACTGCGGGAAAAGTGAATCCGCGGCGCGGCCATCAGGCCGGCGCTCCAGTCGAGTTCGCCGAACTCGTCGAGGGCGCCGCAACGCCGCGTCGTCTCGTCGAAGAACAACCGCAAGCGGTAGGATTTCTTCATGCCGGACTTGGCAAGCATGCCCCACCAGCTGGCGTCGGCGAATTTCCACTCGGCGACGATGTCCGCCTCCGGTCCGGTGCGCAGCGTCCACGGCAGGTGCGCGGCGTTGAGCCCCAGCAGCAGGCGTTTCAACTCGGCGGCCGACACCGCGGGCGTTCCCGGAACCGGCCGTACGGCAGTCCGGCGCACGACCACGACGATCAGGCCGGAAATCAGGGCGATGAGGATCAGTGCCGCCCCGACGAACAGGGTGGTCAGCATCGCCGGCGACTGCAGCGGCGACGTGCGGGATAGTCCGCCGGCGCCGGAGGCGGCGATCAACGCGGCAAGGGCGGCTCCATCCCGGGCTTCGGCGACGAACAGCCAGACGCCGCTCACCCATGACAGCACGCTCGCCCCGTCTGCGGCCGAGCGGAAGTAGCGGACCGACAACGCATCCACGGCGGTGCTGGATTTCACTGATTGGTTGCTCAATCTGCCGTCGCGTTCGCGGACGAAGGCGTCGCGGACGGCCTCCGTCGAGGCGAATCGCACCGCGGTCAGGCGGCGATCGCCGGTGCCGCGCGACTGGGCGGCATCCACGGCGTTCGGATAGTCAATCGATGTCGGGAAGTCGCCCGGAGGCAGCAGTGATCGCGCCGGGGCATCCGGAGGCGTCTCGGGGCGGTCGGCAATTTCGGGCGGCGGTGCGCAACTCGCCAGCAAGACCAGGCAAAGCAGGAGAGAAGCGAACCGCATCGTCTGCCGGCAATATTCCACGGAGAAGGCCGCCTGGCCTTGAGCAGGATCAAGGGACGCAATAGCCGGCGAGCATAGGTTTGAGCCGTGACTTGAGCGGGTTCGGCGATGCTGAAGAATATCTTGGCGCTGACGCTGTGCGTTCTCGGGGTCGTTTCGGCTGCCGCCCAGCAGGGAATGGTTCCGTACGTCCATCCAGGCATTGGCTTTTCGATCGAGGTGCCGGCGACTTGGCAGATCGCGCCGCCGTCGGCCGACTACGATCTTCAGGCACAGGACGGCAGTTGCCTGCTGCAGGTCGGCTCTGCGGCAATGAACGGACAGGCCGATTCCCATCGTTTCGCCGCCGAATGGGAGCGCCTCAGCGTGGGCCCGGATGCGACCTATCGCCGGCGGCTGTCGTCGGCCGACCGGTCCGTGAGCGGCGTCCCGGCGGTGCAGGGCGTCTACGAGTCGGTGGCGTTCGGCGGCAATGCGATCGGCAACGTCACCTTTATCGGCGTCCCCGGGCGAACCTTCGTCATCACGATCGTTTGCACGGCGGCGGCCTATCCGGCGCAGGCCCAATTGATCGAAGCGATACTGGCGAGTTTCCAGTTGCCGCGCCCGCCCGAACCTCCCGGCCCAACGCCAGGCACGGCGCCCTGGGCAGGTCGTGCGCCCGAAGGTTGGCTCGGCCTCGAGGTCTTCTCGCCGGCGGCGGGGGATCTTCAGCAGATCGGTCTCGACGGTGACCGGGCGGTGGCCGTGGCGATGGTGCGCCCCGGGTCGCCTGCGGAAGCGGCGGGCCTCGCGAAGGGCGACGTCCTTGTCGGCATGTCAGGCCGCACGATCCGCACGGTCGACGATGTTCGCGCCGCGCCGACGCCGCAGGGCCAGCCCGTCGAGGTGATCGCGATTCGCCGCGGGGAGACGCGGAAGTTCACGCTGGTGCCGGCCGTGCGTCCGACCGGACTTGCGAGCCACGAATTCATGCTGGCGGTGTTCGCCGGCGTGCTGGTCGAGAAGCTTCCGGGCTGGAACTGGATCGATATTCCCGGTGCCCAGGCGAAGGCGTACCTGTCCCATCCGCTCGGCGGCGGGCGCGAGGCAAGGATCGACCTTGATCGCATGTCGCCCGGCTGGACCAACCAGCGCGCCGTGATCGAGGCCGCTCTGAGGGCCAAACAGGCGATCGCGCAACGCTTCCCGCAGGCGGTTTTTGTCGATGGGCCGGCCTATGTGCAGGAGCCGACGACACCCGATCTGCCGGGCGCGCAGTTCGAGGCCGAATACGCCGACGGCGGAAATTCGATGCGCGGCTGGTACGTGGTCCTTTCGGATGGGTACGGCGGCGCCGTGACATGGTCCTACGTCGCACCCGAAGACGGCTTCGAGGCGGCCTTCCGGGAGGCCCGGCGTCTCCTCCGGTCGCTCCTGATCTTCCCCCGGCCGGTGGCAGGAGGCGTGCGATGATGAGAAGGAGCCTGTCCGCAATCGCGGCGCTCGTGCTGATGGTGTCGGCGGCGCACGCAGCCGGCGTGGTCGAAGCCGACGACAAGCTGCTCGCGAGCATCGAAAGCCTGATTAAGCGCTCGAAGACCGAAAAGCTCAGCAGCGGCGAATTGAACCAGCTTCACAGCCTGGTCGTGCAGGCGGAAGATAAGGTGATGCCCTCGTGGCGGGGGGCATCCCTCGACGAGATCGCCAAGAGCAAGACCGGCCAGCTGTGGAAAGAGGGCAATACCGCCATCCTCGACCAGGTCCAGCGCACGGTCGCCCAGCGCACCGGGACGCTGGGCTTCATGCCCTCGGGCAAGTCGTTCATGGACAATGCCTTCGATCCGCGCAGCAGCGACTACGACCTCACGGTGCTGGGGCCGCGCAGCCCGGCAGGCGCGGAGGAGTTCGAAAAGGCGGCACCACCTGGCTTCCTCGAGCGCCGGAAATTTTCGGTCATGAGCGCCGACGGCAACTTCACGCGCTATCGTGGCTCGCTGGAGACCGCCGGCAAGCCGCTGACAGTGGAGCAGCTGAAGGTCGCCCGCGACAAGGTAGTGGCGCAGACCGCGGCGCTGGCCGACAGGGGTGGCGGCTATCTCTCGCGCGGCTCGATGGGGCATTTCGAATCCCAGGTCGTGTCGGGCAAGTATGCCGGTGAAGTAACGTTCTATTCGAGCGTCGGCGACCGGATCGGGACGATGCCGCTCGCGAAGTTCGGTAGCATGGCTGAACGCTTCGGCGTCGTGGAAAATCACCTCGGCGACGTACTCGGCATGGCGGCCGACAACGACGCCCAACTCACCAACTACCTGACGCAGAAGGGCCAGATCCTGGGCAGCGCCAAGGTCCTGCAGCGCCAGTCCGAGGTAGTCGCCCGGCTGCCGCAGAACTTGCGCGACGAGCTGATGAAGGACAGGCAGTTCGCCCGCCTGTTGCAGGACGCCGACGAGGTTTCGGCGGCCATGAAGACGGGCATGTCTGCCGCCGAGGCCATCAAGAAGACCGGCCTAACAGAGGAGGAGTTCACCCGGCGCGCCCGTGCCGCCAGCGAACGGGTCGTGCAGGCCGCCGGGCGCGACCTGGTGCTCGGCGTGGGCCCCGGCGCGGACGCCGCTGCACGTACCGGCGCGCGACTGATGGTCGAACAGAACCTTCTGGGAGCCATCGCCAATTCCGGCGGTGTCGACAGGTTTCGCGAGCTTCACGCCGGCAACAAGCCGTTGCTGACCATGCTCGACGACGTGGCGCGGGCTTACGGCGAAGACAATATCGCGAAGTTGGCGCAGCGGCGCGCCGCCGCGCTCGCCGGCGGCGGCGTGGCGGCGGCGGCGTGGAATGCCGGCATCCCGGAGGCGGCACTGCTCGATCTGATCCGCGACCCTGCTTCCGTGGCTGGAAAGGCCGCTGCGAAGACGGCGCGCGGCATGGTCGCCGAGATGGTGGCTGGCATGGGAATCGACGTGGCCATCGCGACCTATCAATTGATGCACGGCGACGGCGAAGGCGCAGCCCGAAGCCTGGCTGAAGGCGGTATCACCTACAT
>CAWUOG010000257.1:0-4626 GCA_963923875.1 uncultured Alphaproteobacteria bacterium | reverse complement strand
CGGTTCGGCGCCGGACATCACCGCGCCGCCGAGATAGGCCTGATAGAACGGGTTGGGCAACGCCACGATCGGCTTGGCACCTGCCTTCAGTTGCGGGGTGGCCACACTCGAGATGATGTAGACGCCTTCCTTGCTGCCGGCCGTCGGATGGACGTGGCGCATCGGATCGAGCAGGCCGGGCGGCAGCTTGTAGCGCCGGGTCAGCCAATCGCAGATCGCCTGGTTCAGTTCGGGGAGGCCTTGGTTCGGCGGATAACGGTTCCAGCCGTCGACCTCATCCATGACGATCTGGCGGGCAAAGGCCGGCATTGCTCCCTGCGGCTCGCCGACCGACATGTTGATCAGCGACAGGTGCGCCGGCGGCGCAATCGGCGCCAACAGGGTGTTCAACCGCGCGAACGGAAAGTCGGTCAACGTCTCGGTCAGACGCGGATTGAACATCAACGACCATCCAATGGGCCGACATCCCGTGAGAGCGGCCGGGCAACACGTCGATGCCGGCAGGAAAGGGGCCTGCCGGCACGCTTACTGACGCATTGTATGAAACAAATTAACCTTTTACAACAATGCAATAGGCCGTGTTCTTGAGATCTGAAACCACCATGGATAGGGCTATTGCACCCGTTCTCCATGCAGGGCGGTATCGAGGCCCTCGGTTTCCTCGTCCCGGGTTACCCGCAGCCCGATCATCAGGTCGAGCATCTTGAGAATCGCCCAGGTGACGACGAAGCAGAACACGCCGATGACGATCACGCCGTAGAGCTGGGTCAACATCTGCGTGCTGCGACCGTCGACCAAGCCGATCGGGCTGCCCTTGGCGACATCGTTGATCGCCCTGGTCGCGAACACACCGACCAGCAGGGAGCCCAGGATGCCGCCCACGCCGTGCACGCCAAACACATCGAGCGAATCGTCGTAGCCGAGCTTGGTCTTGAGCACGACCGAGGCCCAGTAGCAGACTGCACCGGCAAGCAGGCCGATCACCATGGCTGCCCAAGGCTCGACGTAGCCCGCCGCCGGCGTGATCATGCCGAGCCCCGCGACCGCACCGGACAGGATGCCCAGTACCGACGGCTTGCCGCGCGCCGACCATTCGATCGACATCCAGACCAGCGCCGCAACGGCGGCCGAGACATGGGTATTGAGCATCGCCGAACCTGCGAGCTCGCCCGAGGCCAGCGCCGAACCGGCATTGAAGCCGAACCAGCCGACCCACAGCAGCGACGTGCCGATCAGGGTCAGCACAAGATTGTGCGGCGCCATGTATTCGTGACCGTAACCCTGACGCGGTCCGAGCACGATCGCGCAGACGAGGCCCGCGATGCCGGCGTTGAGATGCACGACGAGGCCGCCGGCAAAATCGAGCACGCCGGCGGTGCCGAGGAAGCCGCCGCCCCACACCCAGTGCGCCACCGGCACGTAGACCAGCAGCAGCCACAGCGCCATGAACCACATCATGGCCGAGAACTTCATGCGCTCGGCGAAGGCGCCTGCGATGATCGCCGGCGTGATGATCGCGAAGGTCGCCTGGTACATCATGAACACGTTCTCAGGCACCGTTTTGGCGAGTTCGTGGACGTTGCCCTGCAGGCCCGCCCCAAAGGTCCGAGACAACGAGCCGATCATGCCGTTCAGCGCACCGCCGTCGGTGAAGGCCAGTGAATAGCCGAAGGCGAACCACAACAGGGTGACGAGCGCCGCCACCGCAAAGGCCTGGATGCCGGTCGCGAGCACGTTCTTTTTTCGCACCATGCCGGCGTAGAACAGCGCCAGCCCGGGAATATTCATCATCAGCACCAGCGACGTGGCGACCAACAGCCAGGCCGTGTCACCGGTGTCGATCGTGGGCTTGGCGTCGGCTGCATGCGCGGCCGCAATCGTCAGCAGGCCAACCGTTGCCGCCAGAGCCGCAGCGCGCCGTATCGTCCTGACCATGGATGCTTCCCCCGCGTAGTCCTTTATCTCTCGTCGACTTGTAAAATATTTACCGGACTTTTGGTGGTTTATCAGCAGGATCGTCCACAGAAGACGACAAGCGAATGCCAAACGAAACGGGCCCCTTGCCGGGGCCCGTTCGGAGTGTTCGAGGGGGCGTCGAAGCAGCCGGCGGGGCTGCCGTCGGTTACAGGGCGTTGGAGCCCGATTCGCCGGTACGGATGCGGACGGCCTGCTCGACAGGCGTCACGAAGATCTTGCCGTCACCGATCTTGCCCGTATGGGCGGCCTTCTGGATCGCCTCGACGGCACGCTCGACCTGGGCGTCATCGACCACGATCTCGATCTTGACCTTGGGCAGGAAGCTCACGAGGTATTCGGCGCCGCGATAGATCTCGGTCTGGCCCTTCTGGCGACCAAAACCTTTAACCTCGCTGACGGTCAGGCCGGAAACGCCGACTCCGGTCAGCGCATCGCGGACCTCGTCGAGCTTGAAGGGCTTGATAATGGCGGACACCAGCTTCATTCCTGCCTCCAGACGCGTCGCTCCGTATAAGACTGGCTTTTGCCGCCGATGGCGTCAAACGTCCAGTGGCTCAGCGATACCACCTTCCAGAAAAAAAGGCCCGACGATGCACCGTCGGGCCCAGGAGCGACCGCCGAGACACGGTTCGCCAGTCGAGGAACCGGCGGGAGGATCTCCGGTTCGGGATGGGGTGACGGGACGGTGCTAGTGCACCGTCTCGCCGTGAAGGTTGATGTCGAGACCCTCGACTTCCTCTTCGGTCGTGACGCGCAGACCGATCATGGCGTCGACGATCTTAAGAATGATGAAGGTCGCGACAGCGCACCACGCGATGGTGACCAGGCTGCCCCAGAGCTGGGTCAGGACCTGGCCGGCATTGCCGTCGATCAGGCCCTTCTTGCCGTCGCCACCGATCGCCTCGATCGCGAACACGCCGGTCAGAATGGCGCCGACGAAGCCGCCGAGGCCGTGGACACCGAAGGCGTCGAGCGAGTCATCGTAGCCCATCGCCTTCTTGAGGCTGGTGGCGCCCCAGAAGCAGATCACGCCGGCGACCGCACCAATCACCAGCGCACCGACAGGATTGACGAAGCCCGACGCCGGGGTGATGGCGACCAGACCGGCGACCGCGCCCGACACAATGCCGAGCACGCTCGGCTTGCCGCGCGCGATCCACTCGGCGAACATCCAGCCCATCGCCGCGGCTGCCGTGGCAACCTGTGTCACCGCCATTGCCATGCCGGCATTGACGCTGGCGCCACCGGCGGAGCCGGCATTGAAGCCGAACCAGCCGACCCACAGCAGCGAAGCACCGATCACGCTGTAAACCAGGTTGTGCGGCGCCATGTTGTCGTGGCCGAAGCCCTTGCGCTTGCCCATGACCAGCGCGCAAACGAGGCCTGCGACACCGGCGTTGATGTGCACGACGGTGCCGCCCGCGTAGTCCAGCACGCCCCAGTCGCCAAGGAAGCCACCGCCCCACACCCAGTGGGCGACCGGCGCGTAGACGAAGATCGCCCACAGGCCCATGAACCACATCATCGCCGAGAACTTCATGCGCTCGGCGAAGGCGCCGGCGATCAGGGCCGGCGTGATGATCGCGAAGGTCATCTGGTAGGTCATGTAGACCGACTCCGGAATGGTCTTGGCGAGCTCATGCACCGAGTCGAGCGCCATGCCCTTCAGGAAGATGCGGCTCAGGCCACCGATGATCGTGCTGCCCGACGTGAAAGCGAGGCTGTAGGTCAGGACCATCCAGAGCACCGTGACCAGGCAGGTGATCGCGAAGCTCTGCATGACCGTGGCCAGCACGTTCTTCTTGCGGACCATGCCGCCGTAGAACAGGGCCAGCCCCGGGATGGTCATCATGAGGACCAGCGCGGTCGACGTCAGCATCCAGGCGGTGTCGCCGGTGTCGAGCTTTGGCTTCTCGTCGGCGGCCATCGCCATGACCGGCAGGAGAAGAGCGCCGGCCGCCCCAAGGCCGGTCACCAACATTCGGAACTTGCGTAGCATCGCTTTTTCCCTCGGGTTCTTGCTGGTTGATTCAAGTGGCCTACAGCGCCTCGACGCCGGCCTCGCCAGTGCGGATTCGGATCGCCTGCTCAATCGCGTAGACGAAGATCTTGCCGTCCCCGATCTTGTCGGTGCCGGCCGCCTTGCGGATCGTCTCGACGGCGCGCTCGACCAGGGCATCGTCGATTACGACCTCGATCTTGATCTTGGGCAGGAAGCTCACGGCGTACTCCGCGCCGCGATAGATTTCGGTTTGACCCTTCTGGCGTCCGAAGCCCTTCACTTCGGTCACCGTCAAGCCCTGTATGCCAAGCGACGTCAGCGCATCGCGCACGTCGTCGAGCTTGAACGGCTTGAAGATTGCCATCACCATTTTCATCAGTGCATCTCCCGTCGCCAGGCGGACACGCCCTTCTTCCATGCTGACGAGCAAGGTGCGTGCCAATTCCCTCAGCGCAGATGTTTTTTTGCGGCATAGGTCTTTCTGCATTCCCTCCACAATTCATGAACCCCCTCAGGAATCAGTGTGATGTTCCGTAAAGTTGCCGCTTTCTGTTCTGGTGTACTCACTCTGCATGCATCCACCATGGCGAGTGCCGAGGAGAAGGAGACGTGGAAGGGTCCGTTCGGCGGGACCTTCTCGGCCGGCA
>CAWUOG010000256.1:0-4639 GCA_963923875.1 uncultured Alphaproteobacteria bacterium | reverse complement strand
CGACCGTACATCTTTTCGCCCTCGATCACGATCTTCCAGGGCGACAGGCCCTGCCGCCACTGGTCGTCCTGGCCACGAATCACGTCGCCATGACCATAGGTCAGCACCGTCGGCTTTGCGGGGTCCTCGACCCTGCGGGCGATCAGGAATGGGCCGTACTCGGCGCGCGGATTGGGCAGCACCGTGCACTCGTAGCCGAGTTTTTTCAGCGACCCGGACATCTCCCCGGACACGTATTCCTGAAGCGCAGGCATCGAGCCCTGCTCCTGGCTGGTGGTCGGTATTGCCACCCGGCGCTGGAGGTCGGCGAGGAACCCGCCCGTATCGAAATACTTTTCCGCGCGATCAATCGCGCCTTCGCGTGTACCGGTCATGCGCATAAGGTACCAACAAGGCGACGCAAGAGCCAACCGCCACGGTCGACGGAGGAACGAGATGCTGCAGTCGGGGCGCATAGTCTTCAGCAAGATGGACGAGGTGATCTACGGCCGTCCGGCCGCGCAGGCCGCGGCGGAGCTCGTGCAGCGCCTCGGCGCCGAGCGCGTGTTCGTGATGGCGAGTGGCACGCTCAACCGCCAGACCGACGAGATCGAAAACCTTCGCCGCGCGCTCGGCAACAAGTGCGTCGGCACGTTCGACCGTATGCCGGCCCATTCGCCGCGCGCGGCGGTGATTGCAGCCGCCAACCAGGCGCGCGCCGCCCGCACCGACCTGATCGTCACCTTCGGGGGCGGCTCGATCACCGACGGCGCCAAGGCGGTCCAGCTCTGCCTCTCCAACGATGTCGATACGGTCGACGGCATGGAACGGATCAAAGGCACCGCCGAAATCAGACCGCCGACGGTGCGGCAGGTTTCGATCCCGACCACGCTCTCGGCGGGCGAATTCTCCGGCCTCGCGGGCGTCACCAATGAGGCGACGAGGGTGAAGGAGATGTACCGCCACCCGCTCACCATTCCGCAGGCCGTCATCCTCGATCCCGACGTCACGCGCCACACGCCGGAATGGCTGTTCCTGTCGACCGGAATCCGCGCCGTCGACCATTGCGTCGAGGGCATCTGCTCCAATGAATCGACGGAGTTCAGCGACGCCTCGTCCCTGCATGGCCTGTCGCTGCTGGCACGCGGGCTTTCCAAGGTGAAGGCCGACCCGTCGGACCGCGCCGCGCGACTCGACTGCCAGCTCGGCTCGTGGCTGTCGATGACCGGCCTGTCCGCCGGTGTGCCGATGGGCGCGAGCCACGGCATCGGTTATGTGCTCGGTGCGGTGTTCGACGTGCCGCACGGCCACACCTCCTGCATCATGCTGCCCGCGGTGATGCGCTGGAACGAGCCGGCCAACGCCGCCAAGCAGGCCAAGGTCGCCGCTGCCATGGGCCAGCCAGGCAAGAAGGCCGGTGATGTGCTCGACGCCTTCATCCGCGGCCTCGGCATGCCGCGCAGCCTCGGCGAGGTGAAGATCGGTCGCGAGCATTTCGACCGCATCGCCACACAGGCAATGGGCACGCCCTGGGTGCCGCGCAACCCGCGACCGATCCCGACACCGGCCGAGGTGAAGCAGATCCTCGAGTTCGCCGCGTGACAGCCCGCGGCTTTTGACCGTTTTCGCCATCTGTCTGCAGCTGTTGACGGCCGCGCGGCGCCTCGTCGAATTCGCAACCGTCACGCAGAAAGGCCGATGCCTTGCTGTTGTTGCGCATTGGCGAATTCCGAATACGTCTCGACGGGATCGGCCTTTGCCCTGCGACAACGCGACCATAGCTGGCCTAAAGCCGACGCGAGGTGCCGACCGACGCGGCCCGAATCATGCGTAAGTCTTGCCATGTTCGCAAATACCGCCGAGGGTCCTGGCGATTTTTCCAGCGCGAATTCTCCGGTCGTGATAAACTGATTATCTCACAATGAAATGCGTGTTGGTGCGATGAACTCTCGGCGGAGTGTGTTGGCTGGGCTCGCGGGACTGACAGCGTCGGGCCTCGCCGGCTGCGGAGGACGGGCTCCCGCGCCCCGGACGCAAGGCGGTGTGCAGCCGCCGCCTGCCGGCGCCACGTGGACCCCCTCTGTCGCCGGGCTCGATGCCGTGATCGACATCAGCCACAACGTGCATGTCAGCGATTTCAGGCAGGTGCGCCGTGCCGGGATCCACGCCGTGCTGCACAAGGTCACCGAGGGCGGCGACTGGTTCGACCCGTCCTACGCCGCGCGCAAGGCCGAGGCCGAGCGCGCCGGCCTGCTGTGGGGCGGTTATCATTTCGGCACGCGCCAGTATCCGGGCGCCAAGCAGGCGATGGCGTTCCTGTCGGCCGCCCAACCCGGCCCGAAGACCATCCTGGCGCTGGATATCGAGCCCAACGACCGCAATCCCGGCAACACGATGCGCGTGGCCCAGGCCGAGGAGTTCGTGCGCGTGATCCAGCAGCAGACCGGGCGTCTGCCGCTGGTCTATATCCATCCCGGCTGGGCGAACGGGCAGGCCATGGGCCGGCGCCGCCTGCGGATCGACCGACCCATCACGTCCGACTCGATCCTGGCGCGCTGCGATCTCTGGCTGGCTGACTATCGCGAACAGCCCGAAGTGCCGGATGCCTGGGCGCGCCGCGGCTGGAAGTTCTGGCAGTACGTCGCCGACGAGAGCGAGGACGGCACGGCCTATGGCGCCACGCCACGCGCCATCCCCGGCATCACCCACTGCGATCGCAACATGTTCAACGGCGATGCCCAGGCACTAACGCGCTACTGGGGCGTCGGCGGGCAGACGGGGGTTTAGCTGGGAGCGCGCCACTCTGTGGCGCTCAAGGAGCAATCGAGGAGAAGAAATGCGGCACGGAGTGCCGCGCTCCCAGCCCTAGACTCTACCCTTCTGCTTCGCCACGGCCTCGGCGAGCAGGCAGAGGATCTCCCACATCATGGTGACACCGACCAGCGCGGTGTTGCCGCTCATGTCGAAGGGCGGCGAGACTTCGACCACGTCGCCACCGACGAGGTTTAGCCCGCGCAGGCCACGCAGCATGCGCTGCGCCTCGTGCGGGGCATAGCCGCCGATCTCGGGTGTGCCGGTGCCGGGCGCGTAGGCCGGATCGAGGCCGTCGACGTCGAAGCTGATGTAGGTCGGCGCGGTCCCGACGACCCGGCGGGCCTCGGCGATCACCTTCTCGACGCCCAGGTCGAAATACTCCTCGATGGTGATCACCCGCATGCCCTGCTCGACCGCCCAGTCATTGTCGTCGCGCTTGTACATCGAGCCGCGGATGCCGATCTGAACCACCCGCTTCGGGTCGAGCAGTCCCTCCTCGACCGCCCGCCTGAACGGCGTGCCGTGGGTGTACTTGTAGCCGCCGAAATAGGTGTCCCAGGTGTCGCTGTGGGCGTCGAAATGCACCATGCCGAGCGGTGCCCTCTCTGGCCCATACCCGCCTTTGGCGATGCCGCGCATGATCGGCAGGGTGATCAGATGGTCGCCGCCGGCCGACAGCGGCACCGTGCCGGCGGCGTGGATCTTCGCGAAGTGCTTCTCGATGCGCTCCAGAGAATCGTCGACGCTGGCGGGATTGACCGGTGCGTCGCCGAGATCGCCGCACTTGGCGAGTTCGTACGGTGCCACGTGCGTCACATGGTGAATGCGCCGCATCATGGTCGAGAGGTCGCGCATCTGGCGTGGGCCGTGGCGCGCGCCCGGGCGGTTGGTCGTGCCGCCGTCCCACGGGACGCCGACCAAGCCGATCTCGAGTTCCGCCGGATTGCGGAACAGCGGCAGGCGCATGAAGGTCGCGACATCGCCGAAGCGCGGCACCACGGTGCCGGCGACGGGTTGGGGAAAATCCTTGCCGTCGCTCATGCCTTGATCAGCGCCCGGCGGGCGGTGACGAACTCCTCGACGGCCGAGACGAAGCGGTCGCCTTCCTGGTCGCCGATCATGATGTTGAGCGCGACGAAGCCACGGCGGGCGATCCAGATGCCGGCCGCCACCATGTCGAAATAGAACAGCTCCTTGGCGTCCTGGTTCGAGGTCGCGATGTCGGCGGCCGTCTTGATCGGCCGCGTCGTGGCATGCGCCGTCATCATCGAGCCGATGCCGGAGAACTGGAAGGCGACACCCGCCTTCTGGCAGATTGCGTTCAGGCGTTCGCGGATCTTGTCGCCCCTGGCGTTGAGGGCCTGGGCCGCCTCGGGCGTATAGACCTCACCATAGCCCGCGACGCCCGCCGCCATGGTCAGCACGTTGTTGTTGAAGGTACCGGCATGCGGCAGCGAATCGGGCTTGGTCGGGTCGAACAGCTCCATGATGTCGCGCCGGCCGCCAAAGGCGCCGAACGACATGCCGCCGCCGATATACTTGCCGAGCGTCGTCATGTCCGGCGTGACTCCCAGCTTCTGCTGCAGGCCGCCGGGCGAGAGGCGCGAGGTCATGACTTCGTCGAAAATCAGGGTGATGTCGTGCGAGAAGGTCTCCTTGCGCAACATCTCGAGGAAGGCCTTGTCGCCCGGCAGGCAGCCGTGGCTGCCCTGCATCGGCTCGACCAGAACGGCGAAAATCTCGGTGGCGTGCTTGCGCAGCAGCGCCTGCGTCCCCTCGATATCGTTGTAGGGCGCCACGATATACTCGTACGGCATGTTCACCGGCGAGCCGCCGGAGACGAAGT